>NZ_JNKX01000026.1:0-67493 GCF_000702225.1 Bacteroides sp. Ga6A2
CGTATCGCACAACTTCTGGGCGACAGAAGCCTGCGGCAATTTCATAATCATGGCATACAACTTCATGTCGCTGTTTCGCCATGCATTGATGAACTCCGACAAAAAGAAGTTCCTCAAGACAATCCGCTACGAACTGATATCAACACCCGCATATCTGGGAAAGACAAAAAACAAGCACATTCTGTACTTGGCCAGGTCGTTGAAAACACGACGATCCTTCCTCTCGATATGGGAAAAACTAAAGGTTTTCTCTCTGCCATACAGCACCGAGAAATCCTAATGACCGATTTGGGTTAAGTCGCATTTGTCGCTCATCCTCTGTTCGCTTGCTACCGAAGGGTCGCAAGAATTCCCACCGCTAAAAAACAGTCATTAAAAGAGTAATTTTTTGTCGCATAACGACAATGCGAGTTGCAAACTCGCGTATATTGATGCTGCCAAATTACAAATTCGGCAGAACATAGGTCTTATAAATGGCTGGTAGCTTATTTGGAAAGAAAGAGCAACGGGCTTCTCCAGAGTCTCACACTCTCCATACTAACCCAATTGCTACTTTGGCTATTACATGTTAAGAGTTAACCTATTACTATTCTCAATCATTAGTCTACCTTTATAAATCCTTCCCCGTACCTCCCGGCTTACTTGAATCTACCTTGAATCTATCTTCTGTCTTGCTACCATCTTCCTACCTTCTTGCTACCTTCTTCCTACCTTCTTCCTACCCACTATTTTGTATTTACCAAAAGAATATTTTTGCTGAAAAATGTCCGTTATAGAACTGCTGTGCTTCGAAGCATAAAAAAGGGAAGAAGACCGAATCTTCTTCCTGAAAAAATATTATTCTGCCTCGACTATTTTCACGCCGATGTCGTGGATGCCGTTTAGCAGTTCGCTGCGCATGTTGTGCGTAATTTTTATTGTCGATTTCTGACCTTTCTTTATGTTGAAAGTGCCTATCGGGTAGGCATATTGCACCGTGCTGATGCCGTTGCCCTGAATGTCGCCCGTCTCGTTAAGAATTGTGCATTTAATACTCTGCTTAACGTACTTGGTGCTGTCGGCAAAGTTGTGCTCGGCTTTGAGCCACAGCGTTTGGTAAGGATAGCGCGAGTTTGTCCGTACCTCTACCTGAACCTCTACCTTGCGGTCGGTCCATACGGCAGGGAGTGTGAATTTTGCTGTGTCGTCCTTCTCCCACTTGCTGTTCTCGATAGAATGGAAAGAGTGCAGTAATGTTTTGTCATCACTGCACGCCGAAAAAAGTATAATAAGACACGCTGCCAGCAGACTACTGCTGAGCAGGCGCGTTATTGTTTCTGTTCGCATCATTATTTCTGTTGCCATTGTTTTTATGGCGTGGCTCTTTCGGACCGCGATTATTGTTTTTTGGTCTTCTCTGCTCGCGAGGCTCGCCCTGCTGGTTGTTGTTTGGCGTTCTTGGCTGCGCGTCTCTCTGCTGATTGTCGTGCTGAGGACGATGCTGCTTTTGCTTGCGTGGCTGACCGCCTGCGTTCTGCTGCTGACCTTCGCCGTTTTGCTGGCGGTTGCTTGGCTGACGCTGCTGGTCGTTGTTTGGCTTGCCGCCGTTATTTGATTTGTTCGCGCTCTTCTTTTTCTTTCGCTTGTTGCGGTCGAAGCGTGTAAGGCTGTCCTGCTCAAGAATGTCGATAGGCTTCTTTGGGTCTGACGACTCGCCGCCGCTGGCAAGTTGGGCAGGCTTCTCGCCGTTCTTGTTCATGTTTATTACCTCGAAGGCGCGCTTCTCGCTGATGGTTACGAGATTGGCAGCGATATTCTTGTCGGTAGAGTAGGTTATCATGCCCGTAAGAATGTCGCACTTGAACCAGTAGTAAGTGCCGTCGATAGTCTCCAACTGAATCTCCTTTGATGGCAGACGGCGCGAAGCCTCTACATAAGTGTCAACCTCGTAGTTCATGCAGCACTTTAACTTGGCGCATTGTCCTGCCAGTTTCTGAGGGTTGAGAGAGATGTCCTGAAAGCGTGCCGCGCTTGTGCTCACGCTTATGAAACTCGTCATCCAAGTGGCGCAGCACAATTCGCGTCCGCACGGACCGATACCGCCTATTCTGCCAGCCTCCTGTCGTGCTCCAATCTGCTTCATCTCGATGCGCACGTGAAAGGCGTCTGCCAGAACCTTGATGAGCTGGCGGAAGTCAACGCGCTCGTCGGCAATGTAGTAGAAGATAGCCTTGTTGCCGTCGCCCTGATACTCAACATCGCCGATTTTCATGTTCAGGTTGAGGTCTTTGGCAATCTGGCGCGAACGAATCATGGTGTCGTGCTCCTTTGCCTTTGCTTCCTCGTATTTCTCCATGTCAACCGGCTTAGCCTTGCGGTAGATGCGCTTTATCTCCACGTCGGGCTTGAGGTTGGCCTTCTTCATCTTCAGCGGAACAAGGCGTCCGGTAAGCGTTACCGTTCCGATGTCGTGTCCCGGGCTCGACTCAACGGCTACGATGTCGCCGGCAACGAGGTCGAGTTTGTTTGAGTTGCGGTAGTATCCCTTTCGGGTATTCTTAAACTGCACCTCGACGTAAGGGCTCAACTCGTCGTTGTTCGGGATGTCGGCCAGCCAGTTGTATGTGTTCAACTGTTTATTCTGTTTGCAGCAGCCACGGCACGAAAGACCTCTGCCGGCTCCGTTCAATTTAAATTCGCTCATATATTGATGTTATGTTTTTATGAGCACAGTCATCTTTAGTGCAAAGTCGAAGAAGACAATCTTCGGATTAACGTTTTGCATTATATGTATCTGTGCTTCAGAAAGTTCGTGCATAAGTCCGATAATGTTCCTCTCGTTTATGAAAGGCGAGAACTTTATTGCAAAGTTACTTTCTTCATTGTTCATTGTATTCAGTTCCTTCTTGTGGAAGTTGTTTATGAAACTCTCGCGGAGCATGTGCTGTGCGTACTCCAGAAAGTTCTTCTGCTTTTCCTTTCCCTTCGATGCCATGGCCTCGCTCCATTGCTTCATCTCCTTGGCCTTGCGCATGTACGAGAGTCGCATTATGAGCACGAACATGTCGAAGTAGAATTTGCGGTCGTCGTTGGTGCTCATCTCCTGCCTTGCCCTCTGATAACTTCCGCCTGATGATAGTGCTATGCCGCGCGCAACATCCTCTTCCATTCCGAAGTTCTGCATCAGCGCCTTCTGAATGTCGTCGGGGCTGAGTGCCGGGATGTCTACGCGTTGCGTTCGGCTTGTGATGGTAGGCAGCATCTGTTCGGGATGCTCCGAAACGAGCAGGAAGAGCGTCTTTGCCGGCGGCTCTTCGAGAATCTTCAGCAGTTTGTTGGCACATTCGGTCTGCATCTTCTCGGGCAGCCAGATAATCATTATCTTGTATCCGCCCTCGAACGACTTTAGCGACAACTTTCGCGTTATACTCTCGCTCTCGGCGGTGTAGATGCTCGGCTGCCTCTCGTCGCCCATGGCGTTCATCCACTCCTCCAGATTCATGTAAGGGTTGGCAAGAACAGCCTCGCGCCAGTCTTTTACAAAATCGTCGCTCACGGTAGTGGTGCTCTTCTTAACCACCGGAAAGACGAAGTGCAGGTCGGGATGCTCAAGTTTAGCCGCCTGCTTGCACGAGGGACATTGTCCGCAGGCATCACCGTCGGTAGGGTGCTCGCACAGCAGATATTGTGCGTATGCCAGAGCCAACGCAAGTTTTCCGCATCCCTCAGGTCCGCAGAAAAGCTGGGCATGAGCAATGCGATTCTCCTTTATCTCTTGCAGAAGTTTCTGCTTTACAGAGTCCTGACCTATTATGTTGCTGAAAAACATTCTGTTCGTTCTCTCTTTCTTTCTTGCCGTGGCAGGCGCGACGTTAGCCTACTTACGAGCGTACAAATTTAGTAAAAAATGTGAATATAGATGTAACGATTTGACGAAATTAACCCCTTTAAACTAAAAAACTATGTTTTGTAGCCGATTTCTTTTTAAAAAATATTATTTTTGCAATCGTTTCAGCACCCTTTTTGGTGATGTTATCTTAACGATACTGAGTAAACAAAGACCCCCGTTGTTAGGGGATTATTATAGAAAAGATGAAAGTATTAAAATTTGGTGGAACATCCGTAGGTTCTGTTGACAGTATTTTGAATGTCAAGAAGATTGTTGAGGCTTGTAACGAGCCTGTTATCGTAGTAGTTTCGGCTCTTGGAGGTATAACCGACAAACTGATTCAAACATCGCAAATGGCGGTAAGCGGCGACCCCGCGTATCTCACGTCGTTCGAGGAGATTGTGACGCGTCATCATCAGATGATCGAAGCACTTATCGAGAACGCCGAAAAGCGAACCGAACTGCTTGCGAGGGTTGATGAACTGCTTAACGAACTAAAGAGTATCTATCATGGCGTTTATCTTATACGCGACCTTAGCGAGAAGACATCCGCAGCCATCGTAAGTTACGGCGAGCGCATGTCGTCGCAGATTGCTGCCGTTCTGATTAAGAACGCAAAGTGGTTCGACTCGCGCAATTTCATCATGACAGAGAAGAAGGAGCACAGAAACCTTCTGGACGCCGAGCTTACCAACGAACTCGTGTGCCAGACTTTTTCTGTGCTGCAGCAGGTTTCGCTCGTGCCGGGATTCATCTCGTGCGACAAGAACACAGGCGAGACTACCAACCTTGGACGCGGCGGCTCTGACTATACCGCTGCCATCATTGCGGCGGCTCTCGATGCCGAGGTGCTCGAGATTTGGACCGATGTAGACGGATTCATGACTGCCGACCCTAAGGTTATCAGCGCAGCATACACAATAGACGAACTGAGTTATGTGGAGGCTATGGAGCTTTGCAACTTCGGAGCAAAGGTCGTTTATCCTCCAACAATATATCCTGTGTGTCTGAAGAATATTCCAATCTTGATAAAGAATACCTTCCGACCAGAGGCAAAGGGCACGATAATACGCGGAAACATCTCGCACAGCAAGCGTGCCATCAAGGGAATTTCATCAATCAAGGGTACGAGCCTTATAACCGTTGCCGGACTTTCGATGGTGGGCGTTATCGGTGTTAACCGCCGAATATTCACGACACTCGCAAATGCCGGAATAAGCGTGTTCCTCGTTTCTCAGGCTTCTTCTGAAAACAGTACTTCTATCGGCGTACGCGATGCCGATGCCAAGACGGCCTGCGAGGTGCTCGACAATGAGTTTGCCGAGGAGATTGCGGCCGGCTCAATGTTCAAGATGAGCGTCGAGAGCGATTTGGCAACCGTTGCCGTGGTGGGCGAGAACATGAAGCACACTCCGGGCATTGCCGGAAAACTATTCGGAACGCTGGGACGAAGCGGTATCAGCGTAATCGCATGCGCTCAGGGAGCGTCGGAGACTAACATCTCGTTCGTAGTCGAGGCTAAGTCGCTCCGCAAGACACTAAATGTACTGCACGACAGTTTTTTTCTCTCTGAATATCAGGTGCTGAACGTATTCATCTGCGGAACAGGAACCGTGGGAGGCAGCCTGATAGAACAGATTGCAGCACAGCAGAAGACTCTGATGGCAGAGAGAAACCTGAAGATTAACGTGGTGGGAATAGCAAGCGGACACAATGCTATGTTCTGCCGCGAGGGCTTGTCGCTCGATAACTTCCGCGAAGACTTGAAGAATGCCGAGCCAAGCAACATAAAGCGTCTGCACGACGAGGTTATCGGCATGAACATCTTCAACTCGGTGTTTGTTGACTGTACAGCAAGTGCTGATGTTGCCGGACTGTATCAGGATTTTCTTGAAAACAACATATCGGTCGTTGCAGCCAACAAGATTGCAGCATCGTCTGAATACGAGAAATACGAGAAGCTTAAGCAGACTGCCCTACGTCGTGGCGTTAAGTTCTTGTTCGAGACAAACGTGGGCGCAGGCTTGCCTGTCATAAACACAATCAACGACCTCATCAACAGCGGCGACAAGATTCTGAAAATCGAGGCGGTGGTGAGCGGAACGCTCAACTTCATCTTTAACGAGATAAGCGCAGATGTTCCTTTCAGCGAGACGGTTAGAAGAGCCAAAGAACAGGGCTATTCAGAGCCGGATCCTCGCATAGACCTGAGCGGAAAGGACGTAATCAGAAAACTCGTAATCCTCTCTCGCGAAGCAGGTTACAGAATTGAACAGGAGGATGTGGAGAAACATCTTTTTGTACCAGACGATTATTTCGAAGGCTCGGTAGAGGAGTTCTGGAAGAGACTGCCTGCACTCGATGCCGACTTTGAGGCACGTCGCAAGAAACTCGAGGAAGAGGGCAAGCATTGGCGCTTTGTTGCAAGCCTCGAGAACGGAAAGGCTAAGGTATCGCTATGCGAGGTAGACAGCACGCATCCGTTCTATCATCTCGAAGGCAGCAACAACATCATCATGCTTACAACCGACCGCTATCACGAGTATCCAATGCAGATTCAGGGATACGGCGCAGGCGCAAGCGTAACGGCTGCCGGAGTTTTTGCCGACGTAATGAGCATTGCAAACATCTAAAAAACACCAACAAAAATGAAACATATAATTATATTGGGCGATGGAATGGCAGACTGGAAGGTGAAGGAACTTGGCGACAAGACTCTTCTTCAGTATGCCAACACACCATATATGGACCTCCTTGCTAAGAACGGCAGGGTAGGCAGACTGAAGACTGTTGCCGATGGCTTCCATCCGGGAAGTGAGGTGGCAAACTCATCAATCCTTGGATACGACCAGAGCAAGGTCTACGAGGGCAGAGGTCCGCTCGAGGCTGCAAGCATCGGCGTTGAACTTGCTCCCGACGATATGGCTATCCGATGCAACCTTATCTGCATCGAGAACGGCAACATCAAGAACCATTCTTGCGGTCGTTTGGAAACAGAAGAGGCCGACGTGCTCATCAAGTTCCTTCAGGAGAAGCTTGGCAGCGAGCGAGTTCACTTCTACACCGGAATTCAGTACCGCCATCTGCTTGTGATTAAGGGCGGAAACAAGCATCTAAAGTGCACTCCGCCGCACGATGTGCCGGGACAGCCGTTCATGCCGCTTCTGGTTAAGCCTGAGATTCCTGAGGCTAAGGAGACTGCAGACCTCATCAACGACCTTATACTGAAGAGCCAGAAACTTCTTGCCGACCATCCGTTTAACAAACAGCGCGTGGCAGAGGGCAAAGACCCGGCAAACAGCATCTGGCCTTGGGCTGGCGGCTATCGTCCTAACATGACTCCGCTAACGGTTACTTATCCGCAGATAAAGCGAGGAGCGGTTATCACGGCCGTTGACCTTATCCGCGGAATTGGTCGCCTTGCCGGACTGCGTTGCATAAACGTTGAGGGCGCAACGGGCTTGTACGACACCAACTACGAGGGCAAGGCTCAGGCTGCCATCGAGGCTCTGAAGACCGACGATTTTGTCTACCTTCACGTTGAGGCAAGCGATGAGGCTGGTCACGACGGCAACCTCAAACTGAAGCTTCAGACTATCGAGGACCTCGACCGACGACTGATTGGTCCAATCTACGAGGCCGTTAAGAACTTCGACGAGCCTGTCTCAATCGCCGTTCTGCCCGACCATCCAACGCCGGTGGCTCTGCGCACGCACACCAACGAGCCTATTCCGTTCCTCATCTACTATCCGGGAATAGAGGCCGATTCGGTACAGACATTCGACGAGATTGCGGCCGTTGACGGAAGTTACGGTCTGTTTGAGGGCGATGGCTTTATTAACGAGTTTATGAACAACTAATTTAAAATATATGAAATATTACAGTACCAACGGAAAGGCTGAAAAGGCAACCCTGAAAGAGGCTGTCGTTAAGGGACTTGCATCCGACAAGGGCTTGTTTATGCCCGAGGCTATCAAGCCGCTTCCACAGTCTTTCTTCGACGAGATACAGAACCTGTCGTTTCAGGAGATTGCATACCGCGTGGCGGATGCCTTCTTTGGCGAGGACATTCCTGCCGACGACCTTAAAAAGATTGTCTACGACACGCTGTCGTTCGATGTTCCTGCCGTTCCTGTAACCGATAATATATACTCGCTCGAGTTGTTCCATGGTCCTACTCTTGCTTTCAAGGATGTTGGCGCGCGCTTCATGGCTCGCCTGCTTCAGTACTTTATCAAGCAGGAGGGCAACGAGCAGGTAAACGTGCTTGTGGCTACATCGGGCGACACAGGCTCGGCTGTGGCAAACGGCTTCCTTGGCGTTGACGGAATCCGCGTGTATGTGCTCTATCCAAAGGGCAAGGTGAGCGACATTCAGGAGTGCCAGTTCACAACACTCGGTCAGAATATCACCGCTCTTGAGGTTGACGGAGTGTTCGACGACTGTCAGGCTCTTGTAAAGAATGCTTTCATGGATGCTGACCTCAACAAGCACATGAAACTGACATCTGCCAACTCTATCAACGTGGCTCGATTCCTTCCGCAGAGTTTCTACTACTTCTACGCATACGCTCAGTTAAAGAAGTTGGGCAAGGCCGACCAGATGGTGGTTTGCGTGCCAAGCGGAAACTTCGGAAACATCTGCTCTGCCTTGTTTGGCAAGAAGATGGGATTGCCTGTTAAGCGTTTCATCGCAGCCAACAATGCCAACGACATCTTCTTTAAGTATTTGCAGACTGGCAAGTACGAGCCAAAGGCTTCTGTGCAGACAATAGCAAACGCTATGGATGTGGGCGACCCTTCTAACTTTGCGCGCATCTACGACCTTTACAACAAAGACCATGCCGCAATATGTGCCGATATTAGCGGCGCAACTTATACCGACGAGCAGATTGCCGACGCCATTCGCGAGTGCAAGGCTTCTACCGGATATCAACTCGACCCTCACGGCGCATGCGGCTACAAGGCTCTTCAGGAGGGTCTGAAGGACGGCGAGGTTGGCGTATTCCTCGAGACTGCGCACCCTGCCAAGTTCAAGAGCACGGTAGATGGCATTATTAACGGCGACATCGAGATTCCTGCCAAGCTTGCTGCCTTTATGAAGGGCACAAAGCAGAGCATTGCGATGACAAAGGATTTTGCCGACTTCAAGGCTTTCTTGATGAAACAGTAAGACAATAGATTTACACTTAAATAACAGAGCGGAAAGATGAAGGCTGAATACCTTCGGCTTTCCGCTCAAATTTTTGCAGACTTATACCTTGCCGTTCATTACAACTTCTGTTAGTCGTAGAGTATTTTGACGTTAGTAAATGTCTATGAACAAGTTCGTTAATAAAAAATTATAAAAAAAGGTTTGCTTGTTTTCTGCTTTTGTTTTATTTTTGACAAAAATTATAGCTATTATGAAATCATCAATATACGTTAAAATCATTCCAAATCTTTTCTTTTTACACAAATGGAATCTGTTATTCACTATTATCGTTTATATATTTTGTACAAATTATGTTAATGCACAAGTATTTACGGATAGTGGGAAACTTAAGGTTTTTTCGGACTCAATTGTAACGGCATATGAACAAGACGAATATGAAATTGGTGTAAAGTATGCATATAAGTTACATTCTCTTGGAGGTCTTTCTGAAGATGACATGTACAATGCAAGTTCGTGCTTTTTAGCTATGCATAAATATCAGGAATTTTTAAATTTTATCACTCAATGGGAAAAGGAACAACCAAACAAAATCTATAATATTCTTAGTGCGTTAAAGGGCGAATGTTATTTTTGGTTAGAAGATTATGAAAAATCTGAGTTTCAATTCGCAATATATATATTAAACAATAATACTTCAAAAGAAGATATAAAATTATTGTATGTGGCTGAATATGCTACTAGTTTATATAAAAATCATAAATATAAGGAAGCTGACAATTATTTTAGTTGGTATTTTAAAGATATTGCGCTTTATGAAAAGTGCGAAGTTGTGGATTTGCCAAACACAAGCCTTTGCAAATTTTACGGATATTTCTTCTATGACTATGCATATAACTGTTTTATGCAAGGACAAGAAAATAAGGGTGCTGCACTTTTGGAAATATCAAAAAGATGCGGCAACGAGTATGCATCAAAGGATATTCAAAAATTGAATCGTAATTTGTCATTCGCCAACAATTACACATATAATGCAAGCACAATTAGCGAATTCGAAAAGTGGATTAAAGCATTGGATTGTAGATGTTACTCAGGTGAAGCGTATGAGTTTTGGAAGAATGTTCAAAGCAATAATTTAGAATATAAAAAATTTGTCAATGCTTCAAAAACGTCTGCTTCATATATATCTGCATATAAAAAAGAAGAAGCGATTAACGACGTTGTAATGAAGAATATTTATAGAACATCTGCTAATAGTGAAGTAAGAGAATTAGAGTTATTCTTAGAACGTAATATTGGTGGAGGCGATATGTTCCTTAAGGAAATCCGAATAATACCAGCAAAAGAAGAAAACGCTTGTGCTCTTCCTTTTGGTAATATCTTTATTACAAGTGCGCTTGCGGAATGTTATAATTGGAATAGAGATTTATTGTTGGCAGTGTGTGGACACGAGGCAACTCATTACATATTGCAGCATCAATTTGTTGAATTATGGAAGAAAGAGAAAAAGGAAAAGAGAAATCAAGTGTGGGGTGAAATAGCTGCTGGATTAAATACCGCAGCAAATGCTGCCGTCGCATTCTATGGAGCTTCAAATGGAGTATCATATGAGCAGGATTATTGGGATGATGTTAATAAGATTAATAACGGACTTATGTATGGATTCAAAAAAGATGCTTATTATTATAAATTTAAATATGAAAGAAGACAAGAATTAGAATCTGACATAGTCGCATATAGATTTTGTGAAGCTATAGGAATTGGTGGATATGCTTATATAATGGCATTGCAATTATTAGATGGTGAAGGAATGTATATGAAAGTTGAAAAGACAGCAGACCATCCATCAAATGCATTTAGAATAGGCTTGTTAAAGCATCTTTGGAATAAAGAGCATCTTGACTTTGCAGTAAGTAATAAAAATTTTAGATTCCCAGATGATATAATTAGCAAATAATGAAATTCTTATAAACCCAAATCAGTCGTTAGAAATTTTGCCTTACATAATGTTCAGATAAGTATTCGGAGCCTATGAAAATATAAGCGAAAAGTGCTAATTATTGACTCTGGGTATTTAAACCAACTTACATTTTGCTACTTATTTTTTCTAACGACCGATTTGGGTTAAAGCGCTCGGATTCGGAAATCCGAGCGAGCAAGGGTGAATTAGCCTAAGTTATTCTTTGTTCTTCTTTTTGAAGAACTTCATTATTGCAGTTGCACCACCAGCAGCAGCAATTGCTATTATCTTCCAGAACTTAAGAAGGAATATTCCTATCTTGGCTAAGATACCCGTTTTTGCAAGCATTGTACCTGCAACGAGTCCTCCAATAGTCCATTCTGATACCTTGTCTCGGCTTTCGTCAAAGTCGGTATAAGCATAGCCCTTGTCGTATTTCAGACTGTTGATAATCTTTGATTCTGAAGCAACAACCTCCTTGCAGTCTGTTGGGTCAATGACTGCGTTGATAGACACAAGACCGTCCTTACCCAGTATTCTCATGTCGTAGTTTACTACATCGTTATCTGTGAACGATATAGCCTTTGCCCATACAAGTACATGGCTATCTGTCAAGTATTTAGGCTTGACTGCCCATCCCTTTAAAGAATACTTGTTTTCTTTTGGAAGCGTCTTGTTCTCTTCTTCTGCCGTTTTTTTCAAATCTGCAAGAAGATCATCATAGTCAATACTATTTGCATCGTCATCCTTAACGTATCCGCAGTTTTCGTAGGTGATGATATAAGCCATGGAAATCTGATAAAAGCACAAAGCGGTATTAGGAACCAATGCACCTAAAAGTCCTTCTGTCCTGTCTTCCGGATTTCCCCAGTAGTCAATCAGGAGGCTCCTTGCTTGAATACTGTCCAAAAAGACAAATCCTTCAGGAACATTAATCGAAGCATGACAGGATGCTAATTTTATAACACCTGATTTTCCATAAACAGAGTCTGACTTCAATTCTTCCAATGTACTTTGATCCACTCCGCTGGCAAGCATTTCATCGTCAGTAACATTAACAAAAGAACACAATCCCACTATAAGCACGAGAAGTGTACAAAATACAAAACTTTTCTTCATTTTTATAATTGTTATATCATATATTTAAAATCATGCAAGTTCAAGCCACTCCGTAGGCTCTTGAAAATTTCTGATTACTACGCATTTACTGCTGCAATAAGTTATTTGAAATTTTAATAATTTTAGATTTTACAGCAAAAATACAAATATTTTTTGTCATTCAGACATTTGTCTATATATTAATGCTGTTTTAAAATGCAATACTCATGTACTTTATTTACAACAGTCTTTTTGTTTTGCTTCTTGCGCCAAGATGCTAAACGTTTTCTTGCGAATGACATCAGGCGTTTCAACGTTTCAGCGTTTCAAGTGTTTCAGAGGGTATATTTTTGTTTCAAACTCTTATATTATATATATAACTAATTAATAATAAATAAGTTATATATTATATGGTAAGAAATTGAAACCACCAAAGGGCTAACTGAAACGCTGAAACGTTGAAACGCTTGTGTGCTAAATTACATATTTTCAACTACTTGCTGAATTTCACTAAGAACATGATTCGCAAGATATCGGCATAATACGAGCAAAAACGATGCGAAAAGAAGAAAAAACGCCTCATTTCCAATATTTGAATCTGTCGAAATTGCACATTTCCCGAACGAATCTCGAAGGCATCTCGAAGGAATAGCGTAGCCTTATGCACATGAAAAAGCCTGCAACCGCACATTTTCTTGATAATTTGCGCTTGCAGGCATTATGAAATGTTATTGTTGAAAGGGCTTGTTTATTTTATCTCAATAATCTTAAAGTCCTTTTTGTTAAGTATCATTATTCCCATTATTCTTTCATTCTGAACATTCCGTCGATGTTCTCGATGGAGTTTTCTGATGTCAGAATGTCGAGAGCCTCGTTGAGGGCTTGGTCAACCTTTGTGCCACGGCGAGTAAAGCCGAGTTTCTTGGCGGCTACGAGCGTCAGGGCATCTGCTCCAATCGACACGTTCTCGGAGATTGTCTCTACAATGGCGTTCATAACCTCGATAATCGGAATGTCGGTTATGTCGCGGCCGTTGTTCTTGCGGTAGCCGCTGAAGGCTTCGGCATCCTCGCGGCTTTTCCATATAATGGTGCTGTTGCCCTTCTGCTGGGTGTAGAAGCCAAGCGAATCGACCACCTTCTGAACTCCGTTCTGCACGCTTTGCGTTACTCGCTGAATGTCGCGGAACGATGATACTCGGCGGCACAGATAGGTTAGGGTGATGGGCTGCTCGCACGACACGATTTCGGAAACAAGACGCTTGTCGCTCATCTTCGAAGCCGATGTGCCGTTGTCGAACTCGTTGTATTCGGCTTCTTGGGTTGTAGCCTCCTCAACCTTCTCGTCGGAGATGTCGAAGACGGCGGCTTTCGGCTCTTCTGACGGCTGCTGAGCCTTGTCTTTTATGCATTTTACTATGCGCTCGATAACTCTTTCGGGATTGTTCATCCAGTCGATGCTCCACACGCGCATTATGCGCCAGTTAAGGTTGCGCAGAACCGATGGCTGAACGATTTCGCGGTCGCGCGTGGTTTGCGTGTTGTGATAGCCTACGCCGTCGAGCAGAAGTCCGAGCGAGTAGTCGCTGCCGTCGCCGTTGCTGATGGCAATATCTACCTTGAAGTTAGAGCGGCCGATATTTGTGTTGGCTACGAAGCCTTTCTGGCGGAGCGCATCGGCAATCTGCTCGGCAATAACCGAGTCGGGCGATGTAGGCGCGTTGCTGCTTGGCTGCACCAGAACCTGCTGCTCGGCATACTCGAGGAAGTGCTTCAGACCTTCAACTCCGCGTGCCTTGCTTCGGCGAAGGTCGATGTCGTGCGACTTGAGAGCCGAGAACACCATCATCTCCTTTCGGGCGCGGCTCACGGCTACGTTCAGACGGCGTTCGCCGCCGGCATTGTTAAGCGGTCCGAAGTTCATCGAAATCTTGCCGTCCTTGTCTGGACCGTATCCAACGGAGAACAGGATGATGTCGCGCTCGTCGCCCTGAACATTTTCGAGGTTCTTTATGAAGATTGGCTCGTATATCTCGTCGGCAGCCTCGCGAAGGTCTGAATTTTTTTCGAGCATGTCCATCAAGAGGTCGTCGATAAGGTTCTGCTGCACCACGCTGAAGGCAATAACGCCTATGCTGTTGCTGGCGTGGTCGGGCTGTTTCAGTCGGCGTGCAATCTCGGCAACGATGGCTTCAGCCTCTTTCTTGTTCGAGCGTCGTCCGCCCTTGTCGTAAACGCCGTCTACATGCTGATATTTCACCTTCGTCTTCTTGTCGTCTACCGATGGGAAGGTGATGAGCGAGCCGTCGTAATACTCGTTGTTAGAGAAGGCGATGAGCGACTCGTGTCTTGAACGGTAGTGCCAGTTTAGTTGCAGCGACGGAATTTCGAGCGTGCGGCAGTCTTCGAGAATGCTCTCGAGGTCGTCGATGTCGGCTTCATCGTCGTTTACGTTGGTCGAACTGAAGAAACTTGTCGGCGGCATCTGCTTTGGGTCGCCCACAACGATAACCGACTTGCCTCGGGCAATGGCGCCGATAGCTTCGCTCGTTGGCATCTGCGAAGCCTCGTCGAACACTATGAGGTCGAACTTGTCTTGCGAAAGGTCGATGTACTGTGCCACCGACATCGGACTCATCAGCATACACTTGCACAATCGTGGCATGAGTGTTGGCAGCTGGTCTATGAGGTCGCGCATAGAAACACCGCGTCCGCCGTTCGATATGTTTCGGTGCAGCAGGCCAATTTCGCTGCAGCTGTCTATGTTGCTGCTAACGTGTGGAATCTGCGATGCAATCTGCGCGTAGAGTTCTTTCTGGCTGAGGAGCTGGAAGTCCTCGGTTAGTTTCTGATAGTGCGCCACGGTCTCGTCGAATATCGAGCCTTCGAACGTGCGGAGTGCAGGCGACTGGGCAATCTTCTCCTCGGCAAGATGCTTGTACATTGTCTTGAAGAACGAGTCGCACAGGGTATCTGTGTCTATCTCAATCTCCTCAATCTTGCGAGCCACAACGCCCAGACCGATGCTCTGCAACTCTTGCTTGTAGGCGCACCATTGATACCAGTCGCGACTCTTGTCTATGTTGGCAATCCAGTTGCCAAGTCGGGCTATGAACTGACTTGTAACCGCGTTTGCAGGCAGAACATTTTCCGTGCAGTTGTAGTCGAAAAATGCCTTTATAGTAGTCTGAATCTTCTCAATCTCCGTGTGTTTCTGCTGATACTCGATGAGTTTGTTTAGTAACGCATCGGTCTCCGCTTCGGTAATGAGAGCGTTGAATTCTCTCAACTTCTGCAAGAAACTACGTTTCGCAAAGAATCTCGGAATGAACCACTTAGCCTTGGCTGCACGCCATTCCTGATAGAGAGCCGTGCCGTTTTGAGCAAGGATGCCTTCGGTACAGTCGCGAAGAATCTCCTCCTTCAGTTGTGCGGCGTTGCCAAGGGCAGAATTTTCCTGACCTTTCGTTATCGTGTCGATGGCATTCTGCATCTGCGTCGTTAGTGCGTCGAGGTCTGTAAGATTCTGCTCGGTTATGTTAAGTCCGAGAAGCGGATGTTTTGACGGCTGACCGACGATTTCGGTAACCGCCGCGATGCGCTGGTGCAGAAGTCGGCTGTACTCGTCGATGTTGCCGAGGCTGAATTTCTGCTTCAATTCGCCGTCGTTGGTGTTGAAGGCGAGCGGCTCGGCTTGGTTAGCCTTGTATCGCGTAATGCAGTCGTAAACCGACAGGCCGTCGTTGCCCTTCGTGTCGTGAAGGGCTTCCATATACTCAATCAGTTTTGTGCGCTCTTCGTACAGTTTGTCGGCTGTGCGCGCGTATTCTTCGGGTTTTACAATGTGAGTTACCTTGAGAGCCGTTTCCAGCTGGTTAAGCACATGCCGCTTTGAAATCTTGTTAGAGTGCATCTCAAGGCAGAACGGACCGAGACCAATCTTCTCCAGTCGGTTCTGAACAACGCTGAGGGCTGCCATCTTCTCGGCAACGAACAGCACGCGCTTGCCTTGGAAAATGGCGTTGGCTATGATGTTGGTGATGGTCTGCGACTTTCCCGTTCCCGGAGGGCCGTAGAGAATGAACGAGCGGCCTTCGCCGGCTGCAATTACGGCTGCCATCTGCGACGAGTCTACTGGCACGGGCAGAGCCAGACCGTCGGGACGCAGATTCTTGTCGGTGTTCTTCAAGTCCGATACAATTTCCTCGGGTTTGAAGACGAGTTTCTGCTCAACAAGACTGCGCACGATGTCGTTTTCGAGCAGTTCCTTGCGGTGGCTGTGAATATCGTTCCACAGAAGGAATTTGTTGAACGAGAACACGCCCAGAATGGCCTCTTCTTCGATGTCCCAACGTTTTTTGTTCTTCAGAGCATCGCGTATTATGCTGAAAATGAGCGATACATCAACTCCGTGCTCATCGGTTGGCAGCGGTGAGATATCAGGAATATGTGTGTCAGAGTTCTGTCTCAGAAATTCTAATAGAGTGATATTCAGCGCAATTTCCTCGTCGCGCTTGCGAATGTAGAAATCGCCCTTCTTGTAAACCATCTCGACAGGCATCATCAGGATTGGCGCGTATCGAGGCTTCTCGCTGAGGTCGGTCTCGTACCAGCGCAGGGTTCCGATGGCAAGGTAGAGCGCGTTTGCGCCAGTCTCTTCTATGGCGTTGCGCGATGCTCGGTAGATGTTTTTCAGAACATTGCGCGTCTCCGTCTCGGGCTGATAGGTGTGCAGCGTGTTGTGCTTTATGTCGTCGGCTATCAGCGGGTTGAGTTCGGGAATCGTTTTGGAGCGCACAAGCATCGCTTCGCTTTCTATGCTGAAATTTGTCTCGGGCTTGTGCTTTATCACATATTCGTTGCCATCTTGCAGAAGGTCTTCGATAAGGGCGATGTCGAACGTAATGAACTGAATGGCTCTCTGCCTCAGATAAAGGTTAAGCAGAGAGTTGCGCAGCGAGAAGTCGAGCAGTTTCCGCTCCCAGATGTCGAGTTTGGTTACCTTGGCATTAGAATCCATAATGCGGCTGAGGTCGTAGCGCGAATGTTCCTTCACGTCGAGTATGCAGTTGTCGTGGCTCACGCCGTCGGTCTTCACCGTCCATACGCCGTTCTCGTTTATCCTCTGCGGAAGCGGAAGGAATCTTTCGAGGCGGCATCTCTTGATGTCGATAAAAATCTCGAATTCGCTGGCGTTCATCAAGTTTCTCTTTGCCGATTCTATCGCGTCCTCGAACGATGTATTTTCTGATGTTATCTGCGTGCTTTCGAGCACCATCATCTCGCCGATGGACTCGTTGCATCTCTTCTCAATAAACGAAGAGTCGTCGCTGACGCTGTATTGGCAGCAGTCGTCTACCAGCCACACACCCAGATAAGCATGTCCTTTTTCTATTATTATCACGCAGTTTATGCCGATGCTCTCGAGCACGCTGGCAAACAAAATGGTCAGTTCTATGCAGTTGCCCAGTTTGGTCTCTAAAACTTGGTCGGGCATGGTTATGCGCTGTCCTATATCGAAGAACGATGCCGGTGCTTGTCGGTAGATTATTCCGCAGTTGTGCAGCGCGCCATAGACGGCTGCCACCTGCTTGCGCACCACGTTTGTGTTGCCCGACTGGTATGCCGTGAATGCCGACGACTGCGACAGGTCTTTCAGAATCTCGGCTGCCTTTACTACAATGCTGCTTATAGCAGGGTGGTTTGGCTGTACGAACGATGCCAGGTTCTGCGGCAGAATGGTTATTCCAAGCCATTGGTCGAACGGCATTATGTTTACGGGCAAATCTTCCGAATGGATTTCGGTTTTCAGATTGTCGTCGGCAGAATCTTTCCATACCTTTACGCAGAAAGATGAGGCTGTGCTCTCGGTTATCGACGCTACCATCTGCGGATTAAGCGTGATGTCGAATCCTTGCAGACGGACGCTTTCGCCAGCCTTTAGAATATCGGTAAACAGCGGTTTCGCTTCCATCAGAAAGTCGCCGCTGCATGTAATCGAAATGTTGTGCAGGTCTGTGTCGGTAGTGTTTGTAATCTCAACCGATTGGCAGATTGCAACGTTGTTGTTTATAAGCGCAAAGTTGAGATACTTAAAATATTCAATGTGTAGTTTCACCATAAATATGTTAATTGCGTTATGATTTTTTTACGGAATATGTGGCTTGTAATGAGTGATATACGCTGGTCTTTAGTTGGTTGCGCGTAATCGCACGTCGCCAAGGCGCAAAGATATGGATATTTTTGCATAGCAGCAATATTTTGTGCTTATATTTGTTTTAGGCTGATGATTTGCGAGTGGCAATGGATTTTTCGGCAAAAACGGTTCTGCCTGCAAGTTTCTTGATAGCCTCAAAAGGGGATGACAAAGAGGTTAAGAAAGAGTGTGCGCCTGTTTAGACACACACTCGTATATTCTCTTTCAACAGAATCTGCAAATTACATCTGTATGCAGATTCAGACATTTCAGCTAAGAGGTTCAATTATATTCCATTGCGGATTCTGAATCTCTACACAATCGAAAATCTTATTTAACTCCTTATTCTCAGCAGAAGAGTCACCATTCATGTATTTAGTAAAGTAATCTGCAAACTCGGCAGCTGAACCAAATTCGAAATTGCAGTTGGTGTCTGCTATCGCCTTTGAGTGCAGCACTCCGTTTTTCAGGTAAACGCTAAAGCTTTCGTTGGCGATTTTACATGTCATATCTACTTCATATTTAGAAGCTTTGTTTCCATCGATAAGGATGGAAAGATACTCAAAAATACATTTTGGAGTAAGTGATTCCATGTTCTTGCCAATAGAAAGGATTATTTTGCCTTTATCTATAGATTTGCCTTGAGGAATTCCTCTCAGTTCGTATGCACCGGCAAGGAATATATTGCGCCATGTTCCGCCTTCGAATGAATATGCCAATTGTTCCAAGGCATCGGCTTCGAGTTTTCTGGCTTCATCATTTTTCGGATTGGCAAATACAATGTTGCGTGTCAGTTCTACTGTCCAGCGATAGTCGTGTTTAGAATAGTAATCGCGTGCTTTGGACAGAACTTTATCCTCTCCGCCCATGTCGCTGACGAATCTCTTGGCTGCTTCTTCTTCTGGGTATTTGAAATAGTTTGCTGGATTTCCGTCCCACCAGCCAATATAGCGTTGTACCACAGCCTTTGTGTCATGATTCATCGTGCCATAGTAGCCACGATTATAGAATTCATTTCCCAATGATTCTGGAAGGGTGAATTTCTCGGCTATCTCTTCCATGTTATATCCGCTGTTAAGCATGTGTATCACCTGATTGTTGAAGAAATAGTACATGTCGCGCTGTTTCTCCAATATCTTCTTACATTCATCCTGTCCCCATGTAGGCCAGTGGTGAGTTCCGATAAGCACTTCTACGTTAGGATATATCTCCATAGCACGGTCGATGGCATTACCGAAGGCTTTTGCATCGCGCACCTTTGCTCCGCGCGGAGTAAGCAGATTGTGCATTGTGTGGCACACGTTTTCGCCTGGGCAAAGAATCTGAACATTACCACCGGAATCATTGGCTTTAAATCCAATGTGCATTTCTGCTGGAGCTTCTGTGCCCGGTACATTCTGGAACACAAACTCTTTTCCGTTTATAGTTATCTTCTGCACATCTGAGTTAGAGAAAGGAATCTCTAACGATGGGACTGGAATGTCGCCCACTTGATTACTTACAGTCTTGCCAAGTCCAGAGCCTACAGCACCGAATATTCCGCGTGGCAAAGCGCTTCCGTACATGTACTGAGCACGACGTCCCATGCAATTGCCCAAGTAGAGGTTCTCTGATATAGACTCGTCATAGAAGCCTACAGGAGCTATTACAATGACATGTCCGTTCTCAATTGTAATTTTAGAATCTTGCCCGTCGGTAAAACTAAACTCGTTTGATGTGACCTTTTGTAGCTTCTCGTGTTCGATAAGTCCGCTCACACCTTTGTAGTGGTCAACATGACTGTGAGTAATCATGATTGCACAGATTTTGGCTTCGGAATCCACCTTGCTTTTGAATGTCTCCCATGCGGCTATAGCCGTATCCGGACCGAGTAGTGGGTCTATCAATGCCCATTGATGATCAGCCACCTTTATGATGCTCATGGTTGACAAGTCATAAGAACGTGCCTGAAATACTTCTCCCGACTTAATGTCATCATCTGTAGCATTGCTGCCTGTCATAGGCCAAACTTGGAAGATTCCATTGATGTTGTTGAGTTTCTCCATGCGCCACAGATTCTTGTGCACGGATTTTGGGCTAACTCCATCAAGAAATGAATACGATGGCATGTCCCATGCCACTCCATTGTTCGAATTCTCAATCGCTTCTGTGAGGTTAGTACCTGCAATAAAACCGCAGTTGGCATCTACAAAATCGGAGTCATTATCGTCCTCGACAAATGTCATAGGTGTTGGATAGTAGGTATCATCTTCTTTAGGCTTACTAAACTCGGTTTCTATTCCTAAATACACCAATTTTACTTTTCCATCATACTTGTAACGGGCATATAGATGACTGCCCTTGTCGTACATGTAGTATTCATTTCCTGCCAGCCATGGGTTTCCATTAGAAGGATAATTTATCATTACTTTCCATGTGTAATTGCCACAGTCGTATGTGCTTAAGTCGAAGACCTTTGTTTCTCCACTCGCAATCGACGGCATTTTGTCGAGTGAGTCAAATAAAAAAGTCCCGGCTTGCGACATGTTGAACTTCACTTCAACTGTCGAATCATTTTGGATGATTACTCCTTTAATTTTTTGTGTATTCTTCATGAAAAAATGATTAAAAAGTTATTAATTAACATTAGTAATAGACCTGATTATAGTAGCTTTTATTCAGATTATGTGTTAGATACTATCTGAAAAACTTTTCAAAGATATGGCTATTTTTCTAAGTAACAAAATAAATTTGAATATTTCTGAACATTATAAAGAGAAAAATATAAGCATAAGTAAGAGGCAGATATGTAAAAAAGAAAGGATTTGTAAAAAAAGCAAATCCTCTCTTTAGAAATCCGAATAATTATTTTCCCAGTTCTTTTTTCCATTTCTCGTAATTGTCGAGAACCATTTGCGGACTTCTGCCGTACCATCGGTAGCCGTTTCGGCGTTCGTAGCCTATTTCCGACATATCGTTCTTCTTTACGCCGTCGCGGTCGCACACATAAGGCTGCCCGGTTTCGAGGTCGTAGAAGCGTGCCCATAGCAGCGGCGCGCCCTTAGCCGTTTTCAGACGGCAGTCGTTCATGCCGTCGCTGTTCTTGAAGTATTCCACCTCGGCATCCTTTATGGCATGGCTTTTAAGCCAGTCTATGGCACATTCTATTGAGTATATAACCTCTTTCGAAGGCTTTTTTATCGACATCAGAAGGCGGATTATGTAAACCGTCTCGCCTGCGCCTGTGAACGAAGCCAATTCATAAGAGCGTGCGCCGATAGGGGCGAGCGTCTTCTCGTCGTGCTGCTGACACCATACCGATGGCTTTCCGCCAACCTTTATCTGGCATTTCAGTATGCAGGCTATGCCCTTGTCGAACTGCTTCTTCAGTTTGTCTTTTGTTTTCCGGTCTATTTCGAGTGACTTGTACGGCTCTTTGTCGTCGCAGATGTTTTTGAACAGTCTCAGAACGTGATAGATGGCGTTGTCGTTGTATGTTATGTGGGCAGAATAGTGCGCTTTTCCGTTGCTTTTCGGCTGTGCCGGATAAACCTGCGGAAATCCGCCGTTGGCATACTGCATAGCCATAAGGTAGTTGAGGCCTTTCATGAAAGCCTCCTTAACTTCGCTGCGCTTGGTGCTGGCATACACTTGTGCAAGAAACTTCAGTTCCGACACGGTTGCGCCGTTGTCGATAGTTGCACCAAATCCGCTGTGCTGTGCGTTGTATATCTCGTCGTATTTTATCTTGCCGCTCCAGTTCTGGTTCTTTATCCATCCGCCGCATGTCATCTGATATTTTATGAGTGTGTCGGCAATGCTTGCAGCCTGTTCAGAGCCGTACCATTCGGGCGGCAAGGCTCGTTTAATGTCTCTCCAATCGGGTAGTTTGGCGGCATTCTGTGCCAGCGCACCTGTTCCGAGGCCAAGGAGCAGGACAAGGATATAAAATACTTTCATAATGGTTAAATTTTAATAAGGTTCTTTTTCTTCTATTGCCGATGGCGATTGCCGCGAAAAGGTTTATTCGAACAGCATTCTGTAAAAATCGGCTTTCTTGTTGATGTTAAGCGGATATGCGCGCGATGATGACGGCATCCTCCACCATTCAATAAAAAGTTCTTTTCCGTCTTCTGACGAGATGTTCAGCCTTGTAAATGTGCCAATCTTCGGCTCTTTCTCTATGCCGAACTGAAGCATGAGTTGTCGGCTTGCCTTTCCGCCTGTTGTAACTATTCGTCGGCAGTCGGGCATCTGCCTCAGAAGGGCGCGTATGTCGGTAGGCTCTACAATCTCCAGAAACTCGTCGCTGGCATTGTCCTTCAGCCTGTTAACCTTGGTTGCTGTATCGAAGAATCCGAAGCCCTTATCCCGAGCGAAAGCCGTAACCATCCCGAAGTCGAACCTCTTCTCGCCCTTGACAACGAAATGCTCTTTGTCGTCAAAGAAGATGATGCCCATTATCCGCCAGAAATCGTTTATGAAGTTTGGGTAGAAGAAATCCATGCTCCATCGTGCCTTGGGAGGCGGAAAACTGCCCAGAAACAATATTGTGCCGCCCGATGGAAGGAACGGTTTTAGCGGATGAACTTCTATCTTACTCATAAAAACGGCTTTACGCCACAAATATATGAAAATAAAATAAATAATAAAAGAAAAAGATATACTATTTTTCTTATTGCGGTGTGATTATGTTTTTTTATTTTTGCCGTGATATTATTTTTTTTATTACCATGAAAACGAAAACTATATTGGTCTTGCTCGCGGCTATGAGCGTTGGCAAGACGTATGCGCAGAAGATTGATTTTAATCTGCCAAACAAGAACGAAGCGCAGGTTCTTGAGCCCGATTTCTCGGGATGGGCGATTGGTCGCCAGATTTCCGACGAGACTTCGTTTCTGATGTCCGACAACTCGTCGAGCATCGGCATTCTTGTAGAGTCTGCGCCAGGGCTTGTCGGCAACGCCGTAAACTGTAACTGGTGGAAGGACGGATGCAGCAAATACTCAAAACTTGTTAGCGACGGAATATACTCGGTTATTCTCGACGACCAGAGCAACTACACATATTCTGCCGACCAGAGCATGGGACTTCAGTTTACCATAAAGGGACTGCCTGCCGGAACTCACACCATCACAGCCTATCACAATAATACCGACGGACTCACGGGTGAGTATCCGCCGATAGATGTGGTGGTTAACGGAAAGACCGTTCAGAGCGGCGTGGCGCAGACCATCAGGGCGCAGACCGAGGCGCAGTCGGGACTTTCTTATGCAACCTTTACGGTAAATGAGGGCGAAACGGTGGTTGTGAGATACATAACCAAGCCCGAGAGTGGAAAGACTTACATCAACAACGCGGTTGTGGTTAATGCGCTTGTGTTCGACCGTCCGAATCCGCTCACCACGGCTACGACGCCTTATCCCGAAAACCGCGAGTTCCACGCCGATGCCGACGGCGGTTCGCTCGTCCTTACATGGACTCCGGCATGGACGGCAAAGAAGCATCATCTTTATGTCGGAACATCTGAAACCGACCTCAAAAAGGTGGCTGTTCTTACCGATGCGCAATACAAACTGTCGAACGTATACAGCCTCGACACCTATTTTTGGCGTGTAGATGAGGAAGATGCCGACGGCAAGATTTACGAGGGCGACATCTGGCGATTCCGTCCGCGCAAACTGGCATTCCCCGATGCTGAGGGATACGGACGCTTTGCCACAGGCGGACGTGGCGGTCAGGTGTATCATGTAACCACTCTTGCAGATAACGAAGAACCAGGCTCTTTCCGCTACGGAATAACCAAACTTTCCGGGCCGAGAACCATCGTGTTCGATGTGTCGGGCATCATCGAACTGAAAGAACGCCTTGCTTGCGCCGACGAGTATGTAACCATAGCCTGCCAGACTGCTCCGGCACACGGCATCTGCTTCAGTAACAATCCGTTTGGCGTTGGTCCTGAGAGCATCGTGCGCTTTATGCGACTGAGAAAAGGCGCAGGCCATACTTCCGACGGCATCGGAATGGCTGGCTGCGACAACAGCATCCTCGACCACGCCTCAATCTCGTGGACTATCGACGAGGGATTCTCTTCTCGCAACGGGCATAACATAACCCTTCAGCGCACCATGATTGCCGAGGCTCTCGGCATTGCCAACCATCAGAACTATAGTGCTGGCACAAACCACGGCTATGCGGCAACCATCGGTGGCGACATCGCTACGTTCCACCACAATCTGCTGGCTCACAACTACGGCAGAAACTGGAGCCTGGGTGGCGGTCTTGACGGCGCAGGAAGCTATGCCGGCAGGCTCGACATCTTTAACAACGTGGTTTACAACTGGGGCGCACGTGCAACCGACGGCGGAGCGCACGAGGTTAACTTCGTAGGCAACTACTACCGCATGGGCATCGACACAAGTCAGAAATATCTGCTGCGCGCACAGTTCGAGGGTACAGGCTCGGGCACGCAGAGTTACTACATAAGCGGCAACATTCGCGAGAACTATAACGGCACGAAGACTGCCGACAAGGAGGGCGACACTTATCGCTACGAACTCAGCGGCGGTCAGGACTACAACTGGAACGCGTGGGTTAGCGAGCCTTTCTTCCCGTCGTATGCCAAGATTGAGAGTGCCGAGGAGGCGTTCAAGAGCGTGTGTAGCGATGTGGGGGCAACGATGCCTTTCTTCGACGCGCACGACCAGCGCATAATCTCCGAAACGGTAAACAAAACCTACACCTACATCGGAAGCAAGAGCAAGATTCGCGGTCAGATAGACAGCGAGGCTGATTGTGGCGGATATGAGGTCTACCCAGAGGAAAGTCGTGCCGACAGTTATGATACCGACAAGGACGGAATTCCTGACTGGTTCGAGGAGATTGTGGACACAAATCCTAACGTGCCAAACAATAACGACGACCCCGACCGCGACGGATGGACTCAGCTCGAGGACTTCCTTGAGTTCATCTCGCACCCTTACCTGCTAATGGCTCCGGGCGAGCACGAGACCATCGACGCAGCCAAGTATTTTGCCGGATATGTCAACTCGCCGTCTTTCACGGCTGTAAGCAACAGCGGAAACGTAACGGCAAAGGTCGATGGCTCTAAGGTAACCGTAGAGGCAGGCTCGGCATCGGGCATAGCATCGGTAAAGATGAAGGTAGTGGATGCCGAAGGCTCGTCTTACGAGCGTCTGCTCAACATCGCCGTGGGAGCATCTTCAACGGGCATAAGCATACCAACCGAACTGTCAGCCGTAAGGATTGCAAGTTATAAGGTCTACTCAGCCGAGGGCAAGCTGGTATTCGAGAACAACGATGCCGGCGGAGAGTTGATAAGCAACCTTCCGATGGGCGGCGTAAAGCCAAACGCCATCTATCTGCTCAAGGCTGTCGATACCGACGGAAACGAGCATACAGCCAAGATTCTGGCAAACTGATTTCTGCCTTTTTAGGGAAATAAACAGTTGAAAATACATCAGCCCAACTCTTTTCGAAACGGAGAGTTGGGCTTTTCTGTTCGCTATGCCTTCGGGATTCGTTCGGGAGAAATGTCTTTTCTGCCTGTTCAAATGCGGATATGGGGTGGCTTTTGCCTTTTTCCGCATTGCTTTTGCTTTTTTTATGCCGTTATTTTGCGATTCATGCCCTTAGTGAAAATGGCAAGTTATTGATAATGTGTGATTTAATGTGTAAGCGTTTCGGCGTTTCAGCGTTTCAGCTACCCCTATGGTAGTTTCAATTTCTTTCTTTATAATATATAACTTATTTATTATTAATTAGTTATATATATAATATAAGGGTTTGAAACAAAAATATACCCTCTGAAACGCTTGAAACGCTGAAACGCTGAAACGCCTGATGGCATTCGCAAGAAAAGGCTTACTTATTCCAGACAAGACAGAAGTCGAATGATTGTTTTTTTTCTTATAGGCAGTTTTATGTGTATGTAGATGTATATAATGAGGCGAGAAGCAGAATAGGGAAAAGTTGTAAATAAAGAACATGAATACGCCAGTTCGGGATAAGATTACAGTTCAAACAGTTCCAGTTGTCTTATTCTTCGTTCAAATTTTTGTCAAACTCGTCGATAATACAGAAAATTTCTGTAATTTTGTCATTGGTAATCATCGCTTTTTGTTTTGTAACTTGTTTGTTTTCAGCTATAAAGATACAAATAATTAGCGAGATTACCAACTTTTATGGCCTTTTCTTATCCCGAACTGGCGTATATATGGATATTAAAGATGATGTATTATGATAGTATTATTTCAACTTGGATATTTTAATTTGGGTAGCCACGAACTAGGTGATGTTTTTTATGCCGGCCTTGCCTTATATGTACTATTTCTTATATGTCTTTCTCTGACAATTATTATAAGAAAGGATTATAAGATTATGAATGTTAAGAGGCATAAATTAAAGTTTATTAGTTTCTTCATTAGTATGCCATATTGCTTTTGTGTTTATAATAGCGGTCTAAAAGACATTATGTTGTGTAAATTGATTGCAATCTTTGCGGTTTTACAAATGGTATATTTCTTTGGATGGATATTCATAGAAGGTATGAACTACATAGTCGGTGAGGACTTAAAATAGTGCTCTTCTCGTGTTAAGTTATTAATTTTGATAAATATGAAAATTTTTGAATATATTAAATTGCCGTTTGATTATCTATTGTATAGATATTGCAGACTGTTTAGGGATATTCTTCCTCCGAGAATGTCTGCTTATGAGGATGGTTGTGTTTTGTTTTTCTTTACATTGTCTTTGTTGATAGAAATAATAGTTCGACTTATAGAATATCATTTTTCGTTGCAGATACCAATGTTTGAACGTAATATACTCGGAATTTCGAATGTTGCTTTATGCCTATTTGTAATAGGATTAGTATTTCCTTATATTTTTAAGAACTATGATGTTAAATTAGAAGAGAAATGGAAGGATGAAGAGTGTAGATATGAAAAAGCTTCAATTCCTATTATTCTTTCAATATCTTCTTTTGTACTAATGTTTTATATAGTTACGTTAAAATAGTAAACCAAAATGAAACACATAATATCAACAATAATCTTCGCCATCATCATTTCCTTATAGGCAGTTTTATGTGTATGTAGATGTATATAATGAGGCGAGAAGCAGAATAGGGAAAAGTTGTAAATAAAGAACATGAATATTGCATTTTGAAAAACTTTTCTTATTTTTGCGATGTTAACAATCCTTTTAACCCAAATCGGTCATTAGAAATTATGCCTTACATAATGTTCAGATAAGTATCCGGAGCCTATAAAAAATATAAGCAAAAAGTGCTAATGATTGACTCTGAATGATTAAACCAACTTACATTTTGCTACTTATTTTTTCTAATGACCGTTTTGGGTTTAAGTCTATGAACGAAATCGGCATAATTCGCGCCATAAAATGCGAGTGTAGGAATGTTCTCGTATTCTTGATGATGCTATCATCTGCCTGTTCTGTCTTTTCGCAAAACAGAATAATAAAGGGAATGGTTGTTGATGATGGTGATCCCCGAGAGTAGGATCCATACATAGTCTTTTGTGTCATTCTCTGTTTGTTTTCACAAATCTTCGGGATTCGTTCGGAGACACCACCTCGTTTTTCTTATTCATCAAGCGTAGTAAATAAAGGCCATATTTGCTGTATTTTGAAAAAGTTTGCTAATTTTGTAACAGAATGTAAATGTATTGATATGTTACCACTTTGTAAATTTTATAGATATTTAATTTATAGATTGTATCACTTTCGAGAAGATACGCCTGTAGTTAACACTGTTTTAATTTTGGGATATATTCATTTTTCCCTGATTCTATTAATATTGTTTATTGTTCATACATTTACTCCATTCGATGTATGGCCAGATTGGCATGCTTATAATATGCGTCTTATCGCAATTGTATTTTTGGGGTTACATTTTCCCCTTTTTTACAATAAGAAAAAGTGGAAAGCTATAAATAATGAGTTTAAAGGCGAATCTCCAAGGCATAGGAAAATAGGTACAATTATAGTTCTCGTTTATTTGTTAGGGACTACATTTTTGCTTTTCACATTGCCAGTATTGTATGATATATATCGAGATTTTTTAAAATGAAATGACTCGTTTGAAAAAATGAAACACATAATATCAATAATAGTTTTCGCCATCATCAGTATGGTGGCGAAGGCACAACCTTGCATCAATAGCGATGCAAATGCCGCCAATCATGCTCGCTCGGATTTCCGACTCCGTGCGTATTAATCAGATGGCATTTGTAATGTTTCAGCCTAATGCAAAAGTTGTAGCCGATAGCATCAGCAGAAAGTGTGGTGATTGCAAATCACAAATTGTTTGATTTGTTTGTATGTTTCAGGAAAAACACTAACTTTGCACTCGAGGGGGCAAAGACCCTGCGCCAGCCTTTAATGGCTGACATGCACTATTTTATGAGTGCGAGGCGCTTTGCACGTTGTCGCCCGAAACAGTAAAACTTGTATTGTATGGCAAAGTTCATCAATCCGTTCACGGACATTGGTTTCAAGCGAATCTTCGGACAGGAGGTCTCCAAGCCGTTGCTTCTGCACTTTCTCAACAGCCTTCTGGCCGGCGAGAAGGAGATAGTGGACATCACGTTTCTCGACAAGGAGCAGCCTGCCATGTATGCGGATGACCGTTCGCTCATCTACGATATATACTGCAAGACGACTGACGGCGAGCATATCATCGTGGAGATGCAGAACAAGGAGCAGCCCTTCTTCAAGAAGCGAAGCATCTACTATGTGTCTGAGGCAATATCCCGTCAGGGAGAAAGAGGGGCGGAATGGAAGTACGACATCAAATCGGTTTATCTCGTCGCATTTTTGAACTTCAAGATAGACGACATAGGCACAAAGTTCCGCACGGATGCCGTACTGATGGATATGCAGACAAAGGAGGTTTTCTCGAACGACTTTAGGATGATATACCTGCAGCTGCCGTATTTCGACAGACAGGCAGATGAGTGCGATAATGATTTTGAACGTTGGATTTACGTATTGAAGAATATGGAAGCATTAAAAAGAATGCCGTTTGCGGCAAAGGACTCTGTCTTTGCCAAGATAGCAGAGATAGCAGATATAAGCGCCCTCTCAAAAGAGGAGCGCATGAAATATGATGAGGGCATCCGCAAGTACCGCGACACCATTTGCGTAATGGACTATGCAATAGAAAAAGGCTTGAAGGAAGGCATAGAAAAAGGTTTGAAGGAAGGCTTTGACAAAGGCTTAAAAGAAGGTTTGAAAGAAGGAATGGAGAAAGGCTTTGACAAAGGTATGGAGAAAGGCATAGCGGAAGGTCGTGTAGAAGGTATAGCAGAAGGCGAGAAAAAAGGACGCTATGATATAGCCAGGAATCTTCTTGCAATGGGACTTCCAATCGACTCCATCATGCAAGCTACAGGACTAAGCAGGGATGAGATTACATCGTTGATGTAAGAAGCAAAGGACTGCTGTAAAAAAAGCGACAAACAGACAGGCTTGCGTTCCTACTCCTGGGGGTAGTTTTGTCTTACCCCATAGCCATTAGTAATGTCCACAAGGCACAGCCTTGCAAAATAATAAATCGGGCGGAAAACAGAAGGATTCTTCATTCTTCGCTTTTCCGCCCGATATTTTGTCTGTATCGATAAAAAATCAATATTCAATCTTGTCAACCTTCAGACGCCAGTCGCGGAAGGCGCGCTGAGCCTCGTGGCGCAGCAGGCATATCGAAGGAATGTTGCGCGAATCGGCAGGCTTGTCAATCTCGTCGTAGATAAACTGGTCGTCGAAGTCGATGTCCTTGGCATCGACAGCCGTGTTGCCGTAGTAAATCTTGTTTATTCCGCTCCAGTAAATCGCGCTCAGACACATAGGGCAAGGCTCGCACGAGGTGTAGATAACACATCCGTCCAGTTTGAAAGTGCCCAGCTTCTGGCACGCGTTTCTGATTGCAGAGACTTCGGCGTGTGCCGTTGGGTCGCTGTTCGCCGTCACGCGGTTAACGCCTGTGGCAATAAGTTTGCCGTTCTTAACGATTACCGCGCCAAACGGACCGCCGCCGTTCTTCACGTTCTCGACAGATGCGTCTATGGCAATCTGCATAAACTTCTTGTCTTGTTCGGTAATCTCGCTGCTCTGCACAATGGCGAGACTCTTGATGTTGAGGTTAGGGTACTGCTCAAGGATGCGCTTGCGTCCCTGCATATAGTCCTTTTCGATGAGGAAGGCGCAGCCAACCATCTCTGCTCCAGCCTGATGGATAAGGTCGATGGCTGCCAGAGTAGTGTTGCCGTTGGCAATGAAATCGTCGACAAACAGAATCTTGTCGCCCTTGCTCAGCATGTCGGTGCCCAGCACAAGGTCTATGTTCTTAGCCTTTGTAAACGAGTGAACCACGGTTGTGTAGCACTTATCCATGGTGCTTGGCTTTGCCTTCTTGATGTAGACAACAGGCAGACTCATCTCCAAGCCAACCATAATGGCCGGGGCGATGCCGCTTGCCTCTACCGTCATTACCTTTGTTATTCCGCTGTTGGCAAACATGGCAGCAATTTCCTTGCCTATGCTGTGCATCAACTGAGGGTCTATCTTATGGTTGATGAAACTGTCAACTTTCAGTATTCCGCCGGGAAGATACTTTCCTTCTTCGGCAATTCGTTTTTCAAGTTCTTTCATGATATGTGTCCATTTTTAGTCGTTAATAATCGTTATTTCCACTCAATAACGTCGCCCAGACATCCGCTTGGCATCTGAATGCCCAGCATGTTGGCAACGGTTGTAGATATGTCTGTGATGTGGTGTGTGCGGTTGTCGGCCACGCCGTGCGGAACGTGCCAGCCCATAAGCATGAATGGGATGTGCGCGTCGTAAGGCGACCATACGCCGTGACTGTTGCCCAGATAAATGCCGTTGCGCTTGTCTATAATTTCGCTGTATCCGTTTTCGAGAATGAGTGCAATCTCGCCGCTGCGCTTAGGGTTGTAGCCGTTGGCAACCTGCTCCTTCAGTCGTGCAGGCAGATATTCGGGCATATTGTTTATGTCGAATGCGTAGTGAACGTCGGGACGCTTCAGCATCTGCTCTATGATGAACTTCTTAAGAGCGGCGACATCAGCCTTCTGCTCGCCGATGGTGCGGTAGTTAAGATGAATCTGATAGTTCTTCGCGCTCATCACTACGTCGTCCTTCAAGCCGAATTTCTCGTTTATCGCCTTGTTCAGTTCCTTGCATACGGTTTTGTCGTCCCATGCGCCGCCCGGCAGTTTGTGGTCGATAAGGAACGACGGATTGTGCGCTCCGGCGTGGTCGGCTGTGAGGAAGGCAAGATATCCGTCTTTCCCGAATTTTCCGTCGAGATAGCTGAAGAAGTCAGCCAGTTCGCGGTCGAGGCGCAGATAGCAGTCTTCCATCAAGATTGAGTTTGGACCAACCAAGTGTGAGATGGCATCGGGAGCCGAGAAGCTAACGGTCAGGAAGTCGCAAAGTCCGTTCTGACCGAGTTTTTCGCCCTCTATGGCAGCCTTTGCCATTGCGAGGGTAAGGTTGTTGCCCCAATGCGAGTTCTTTATCTCCTTAGGGTCGAGTTCCGCTTCGTAAGGACTAGCCTTCTTCGTGCTCTGAACGTATGTGCTCTCGTCGAAGAGTAGGTTGCCCCAGCCTTGTTTCAGGTATTTCTTGCCCAGTTCCTGCTTGTTGAAATCTTTTACCCACTTAGGCAACTCGTTCATATAGTAAGTGCTTGTAATAAAGCAGTTATCCTTTGTGTCGTACCAATATGCTCCGTTGGCTGTGTGTCCTGCCGGAAGAATGGCGGCGCGGTCTTTCAGCGCAATGCCTATGGTCTTGTTGCGGAAGTTGTAAGCCAGACGCAACTCGTCGGTGATGGTTGTTACGAGCATGTTGTGAGGCGACATCTTTCCGGCTGCATTCTTAGAACCTACGCTCTCGACAGAATCGTCCTGACAGCAGTAAATCTTGCGCTGCTCCTGCTCAATAAAGAAACTGTTGCCCGTGATGCCCGTGAGCGCAGGCACCGAGCCGGTAAAGATACACGTGTGTCCCACGGCTGTGATTGTCGGGATGTAATTAATCATCATGTTGTTGCAACTCACTCCCTCGCGCATCATGCGCTTAAATCCGCCGTCGCAGTAGCGGTCGTTGTAGCGCATCAGGTAATCCCATCTCATCTGGTCAACAACAATGCCTACAACAATTTTCGGACGTTCAACCTGTGCAACTACCGTTGCCATACTTGTCACAAGGAACGAAAACAGAAAAAATAGTTTCTTCATACGTTAATGCTTTTAAAATGCCGTAAAGATAGTAAATATTTATAAATTTTGGTTGTTTTTTAACTTAGGTTTCATTAAATTTGCATCTGTGAATTTCTGAAACCATGGGAAAAAAGTTTTTTTACAATGCTATGATTGTAAACGAGGGCACATGTGCAATGGGCTCCGTTTTGGTCTATGATAACATTATTGTCAAGATTGTATATATTGATGAAGGTGCTGCCGCGTACAACGATTTTGTGCACGAGGCACAGGAGCAGGGGGCTGAAATTATCTTCTGCCAAGGAATGTTGCTGATGCCGGGCGTGATTGACGACCACGTTCATTTCCGCGACCCCGGACTAACCCACAAGGCAGATATGGAGAGCGAATCGGCTGCCGCTGCCGCGGGAGGCGTTACAACCTTCTTCGACATGCCTAATACCAAGCCGCAGACCGTGAGCATCGACGACCTTAACGAAAAGTTCCGCCATGCTGCCGAGTGCAGTCACGTTAACTATTCGTTCTTTTTCGGAGCAACGAACAGCAATACCGAGATGCTTAAGCAACTCGACAAGAAAAAGGTGTGCGGCGTAAAGGTCTTCATGGGCTCATCAACCGGAAATATGCTTGTAGACAACTACGAGTCGCTCAAGACAATATTCAAGGAAAGTCCTCTGCCGATAATGACCCATTGCGAGGATACAGAGATTATCGACGCCAACATGGCCGAGTACAAATCGCACCACGGCGAGGATCCCGATGTTAAGTTCCATCCCGAGATACGAAGCGTTGAGGCTTGCCTCAAGAGCACAGAACTTGCCGTGAAGCTGGCAAAGGAGACTGGCGCGCGACTGCATGTGGCACACATCACAACTGCCGACGAACTCGAACTCATCCCGAAGTCTAAGGCGGCTCTTAACGGTAATGGCGAAGATAAGTTCGAGAACATCACAGCCGAGGCTTGCGTGTCGCATCTTATGTTTAACGATGCCGACTATCAGACCCTCGGTACACGCATAAAATGCAATCCTGCCATCAAGGGCGAGCAGCATCAGAAGGCACTTCAGAAAGCACTCTTCGACGGACGCATTGCCGTTGTGGGCACAGACCACGCTCCGCATCTGCTAAGCGAGAAGGAGGGAGGATGCGCCAAGGCGGTGAGCGGAATGCCGATGCTTCAGTTCTCGCTCGTATCGATGCTCGACCTCATGACGACACTCTGCAACAACGACCGCCAGCAGGCTGCCATTCAGACAACAAGGCTGATGTGCCATAACCCGGCATCGCTCTTCGGCATCCGTCGCCGGGGCTACATAAGAGTGGGCTACAAGGCCGATTTCGTTATCGTTCGCGAGGCGGAATGGACTCTGAAGCAGGGCGACATCATAAGCAAGTGCGGATGGAGTCCGCTCGAGGGCAGAAAGTTTCATCATCAGGTTTATGCAACCTACTGCAACGGCAACAAGGTGTTCGACATCAAGCAAGGCGTTGACCGCAGTTGCATAGGCGAGGCGGTAAGTTTCGACCGATAGTTTTTCAGCAGAAAAAAATAATCATTTAATCGTAATTATCATGTTATTATCAACAACACCAACACTCGAAGGCCATCAGATACAGCAGTATCTGGGCTTGGTTTCTGGCGAAGTTATCATCGGAGCCAATTTCATAAAGGATTTTACAGCATCGCTGCACGATTTCTTCGGAGGTCGTTCTTCGAGCTACGAGCAGACGCTTATCGAGGCAAAGGAAGCTGCGCTGAAGGAGATGAGCGAGCGTGCCGCAAGACTGGGCGCAAATGCCATCGTTGGCATCGACCTCGACTACGAGGCTATAGGCGCAAAGGGCAGCATGCTTATGGTAAGCTGTAGCGGTACTGCCGTGAAAATATAGTTCTTTTTATTTAGAATGCCTCGGCTTGTTTTTTTGTTGGCAAGCCGAGGCGTTTTTTTTATAGATGCGCTCTCGTTCGGGAAAAGTTTTTTTGGGGGGGAATAGACGCAGAAAGAAACTCCGCTCAGTAATCGCGTTAACCGTAGTTTCTCGATTTAATCCCGAGTTTGTGAATAGATATAGTCCAGTGATATCTCAGAATAGTCTATATCTCTGTTTTCATCATTGTCAAAGTTGACAAAATCTATATAGTCGACTGTACAATTCCCATTTTTTAGGATAATTCTTAGGGCATCAATAGAATAGCTGGGAATAGTTCTCGCTCCTTTTGCATCTTCTTCTTTAATTTTATCGATGTTCCAGTCGTTTACCAATTGTATTGCATATTTTGATAAACCTGTTCTGTCAACTCTTACAAAGGTTTTGTTTTCAAAGCCATAGAATAGGAACATCTTGCTGTTCCATATTATGAAATCAAATTCACCAAGAATTCCAGCCTCTTGCATAATGAAAATCGTGTCATTGTTTTTGTTGTATTGTAAGCTGTCGATATAATTCCAATGAATACCCTCTATTCTTTTGCCGTATTTTTTCTTTGCTTCTTGGTATATGTACGAGTGACGATGTTCTGGAAATGGCATGTTGATATATTGAGCCGATGCTGTCTCAAAAATACAAAATAATGCGATGATGTAAAGCCAATGCTTCATGTTGGTCTTGTTTTTGTACGGGTTTCGTTTGAGTTTAATTGTGGGCAAAGATACAAATTATAAGACGTTATGATGTAATGCTAAATAAGACTTTATTTGCTTTTCTATGTTAATTATTCTTAATTCGGATTTGAAAACTATAGCATAAGTCCATCTTATGGACTGAAATGTGATATTTTTGCAAAAAATAGTCGGTAAATGAAAATAAAAATTCTGTTCTTTCTGTTGTTAGCTTGCCTTCAGTCATTCTCGCAGAGCATTGATGGCAGATATCAAAACAATGACGGAGAGAGGTTTATTGTATCTGGTGAGAAAATGTATCTTATGTCTCCTGTGGATTCGTGTAGGTATGGTTTTGATACTCTTGCAATATGCTCAATCAAAAATGCAGGTGAGAATAGCTATAAGGTAAAGGCTATAAATCGTGATGATTGTTACAAAACGTGGTCTGTAAAAAAATCTTATGAGAAGCGTGACGATGATTCTGTAAAAATCTACTTTATAATGCCTTATAAACATAAAGACTTGGATATCTGGGTTGGATATAATGCTTCTAAAGATGTTTTATATCGAGTCAATGTAAATGGAGATAACAAGGTGACTATTCCAAAATGTAGCAGATATATTTTCAGCATTCATCCAACTGTATTGCCAAAAGTTCATTGCGGAGGAACAACGATAGAACGTAAAAGTTATTCTTCTATATTTTTCTATTATTCAGAACTGAGTATTGACAAGGAAACAAATAGAATCGACATCTTTCTACCCGAAATCAACGATATCTTCTTTTCGCGATGTAAGGTAAAATGTCCGTATCTCTATGTAAAAGGCAAGAACCTCAATTGGGATGGAAAAGTCTTTAAAAAGGAAAAACATAATATTTTTCAGCGGTGGAAACTACAAATTCCAAAGTCACACCCAAGCCGAAATCTTACGCCCATTCAATAGCAAGTTAACAGAGTTAGGACAACAAGTTTGTCTTAACTTGGTGACGAAGTCAGTCACAAAATAATCATCAAAATTCCACATTTTGATAAATTCGAAAAAAATAGACTCGCAACTGCACATAAGGCGGTTGCGAGTCTTGCTATTGTATAAAAGTTGATTGTGTTGTTGCGGTTGTAAAAAGTCGTAGAAACTCGAAAATCTAAATTCTTTAAAAAGAACTGTTAATTCTGAATTTTTCAATTTTCAACTCTCAAAAGAAAAATTGTCAACTGTCAATTGTCCATTGTCAATTAAAATTTTCAACTTTCAATTCTCAATTTTCAAGTTTCTTACGAAGCCTTATGGTCGAAACTTGCGTCCCAGTCCTTCCATACAGGCTCGCGGCCTACAGCCTTCAGCGAGGCGATGATGTCGCCAACCTTGCGGTTATCGCTCACCGTAAACTGTTCCAAAGCCTGCGGATAAGTATGATATCCGCCCGGATTTACGCGACTCTCGGCACTCATAGTGGTAACGCCAAGCATAGCCATGTTGTTGCGGATGAAGGCAGGCTCGCGTGTTGAGTAGCTGATGTCTACATCGTGGTCGAAGATTCGCATCGCAAAAGTAGCCTGAGCAAGTTGCTTGTCCGTCATGTAGCAGTTAGGGTGGAAGCCCTCGTTCTGTGCCGGGCGCATACGCGGAAAGTTAACCGAGTATTTAGTGCGCCAATATTTCTTCTGAAGATAGCGCAGATGGTAAGCCATCATCGTTATGTCCGTGCGCCATTCCTTCTCCAGTCCAATCAGCACGCCCATGCCTATGGAGTGCACTCCAGCCTGTCCCATGCGGTCGAAACCATTTACGCGCCACTCAAACTTGCTCTTCATGCCGCGCGGATGATAAATGTTGTAGTTTGCCTTGTGATATGTTTCCTGAAAGCATATAACGCCGTTCAGACCATGCTCGCGCAACTCGGCATATTCTTCGGCAGCGAGAGGCATAACCTCAATCTTTAGGTTCGAGAAATATTTCTTTGCAATGTCGAGAGCCTTTGCCAGATAGGGCACTCCTGCCTTTGCCGGATTCTCGCCCGTGACAAGCAGAATGTTCTCGAAAGGTGCAATCTCCTTTATCGCCTTGTACTCGTTCTCAATTTGCTCTGGCGTCAGGATTACGCGCGGCATTGGGTTGCTGACGTGAAATCCGCAGTAGACGCAAGAGTTTGAGCACGAGTTGGTTATGTAGAGCGGAATGAACATCGACATAGTGTTGCCGAATCTTTCCTCGGTATATTTCTTGCTCAGCTGAGCCATCTGTTCAAGATAAGGCTCGGCGGCGGGAGAGAGCATGGCCATGAAGTCCTCAACGTCGCAATGGCTCTTTGTCAGCGCGCGTCGCACGTCGGCATCGGTCTTCGACATGATTTTCCGGGTTGTCTCGTCCCAGTCAATCTTTTCCAATTCGTCTGAAAACATCTTTATCTTTCTGTTAGTCGTTAAGGAAGGCGGTTAGCGGCGATGATGCCGATGCCACCAAGTTGCCCGATGTTACTGCGCCCAGTCCGCTCTCATAAGCCATTCTGCCAGCCTCTACAGCCAGTTTGAAAGCCTTTGCCATCTCAACAGGATTGCCTGCAACCGATATTGCCGTGTTTACGAGGCATGCTGATGCGCCCATCTCCATTGCCTCGGCTGCGTGACTTGGTGCGCCGATGCCTGCATCTACAACCACTGGAACGCCAGCCTGTTCGATGATGATGCGGATAAACTCCTTTGTTTCAAGACCCTTGTTTGTGCCGATAGGGGCAGCCAATGGCATTACGGTTGCTGCGCCAGCCTCTTCGAGCTGACGGCACAGAACGGGGTCTGCCTGACAGTATGGAAGAACCACGAAGCCCAGTTTTACAAGCTTCTCGGTAGCCTTCAGAGTCTCTACAGAGTCGGGCAGAAGGTATCGAGGGTCGGGATGAATCTCGAGTTTCAGCCAGTTAGTGCCGAAAGCCTCGCGCGCCATCTGTGCGGCGAATACCGCTTCGTCGGCATCTCTCACGCCCGATGTGTTAGGCAAAAGTTGTATGTTTGGGTGGGCAATGTGCTTAAGCATATCGTCTTCTTTGTCGTCAAGCTCAATGCGTTTCATGGCAAGTGTAACCATCTCTGTGCCAGAAGCCTTGATAGCCTCTTCCATCACTTGGTTTGAGCTGAACTTTCCAGAGCCAAGAAACAGGCGCGAGCCAAATTCCTTGCCAGCAATTACTAATTTCTCCATTTATATAAGTTTAAGTTTTTCAGAATATTATCCGCCGCAAGCGGCTTTTATTATCACCACGTTGGCATTCTCGGCAAGCGGTGTGGCACTCCATTCCGAGCGCGGAATCATCTCGTTGTTTACGGCTACTGCCACGCCCTTTTCGGGCAGTTGGAGCTGTGCGGCAAGGTCGCTCACGCTTGTGCCGTCGAACTCAGTTTCCTTATTGTTTACGGTTATTTTCATGCACAATGAATTTTGTTTCGTTCTAAATTCTGTAGAAACAAAGTGTGCGGTGAGGCTTTGAAACATGTCCTTTCGCCGGTATTAGCCGGATCAAGTATTTAGGGTATAATCTCAGCCTTGAAAGACGTTCAGGGCACCCCTCTGTTCTACTGAGGTGCAAAATAAACTATTATTTTTGTTATTTCCTAAAAAAACGTTGATTATTTTGCAATAAAAAAGCGGAGTAATCGAACATTTAGATTACTCCGCCATATAGGTTGCTGATATTATGCTACAAAGCCTTTGCCTTGTTTATTGCAGGGTTGGCATACATTGTAAGTATGCGCTCGCGCAAGAATGCCTCGTCTTTGTTCGGGAGGTCGATTTTTGCAATCTGTCCTGCCAGATATTTCTCGAAGAAAGCCTTGTCCTCGGCTGTGTACTTGTCTGATGAGTCCGAGCCTGTAAGCTCGTCCATCGCGATGTAGTTGCAAGGATAGAGCATGTAGTTCGAGTGTATACCCTTGTCGATGTGCTTTGCAATCATGCCGAAAATCTCGGTCTTAGGAGTGCTGCGGTCAATAGTGTCGAGCCACTCGTTAATGCAAGGCGCGGTGTGATAGTGGATATGTCCCTTGAATCCGTAGATGCCGATGCTCATGTTGTCGAGGTCGTCCTGTTGGCTCTTCTTAAAGTCAGGGTTGTCGCGCTTCTGCTGGAACTCCTTGGCTTTCAGATAGTCGCATGGGTCGAACTCGTACGAGATGCTCAGCGGAACGATGTTCATGTCCTTCAAACGGTCTATGATGTCGCCCTCGCCGCCCATTGCAAGCATCTTCAGGATGCTGTCCTGAGTAAGGTCGTTGCTGTCCTTGGCTCTGCCTTCGCGCTGCGCCATCCAGATGTTCTCGTTCTTATGGTTGATGGCAAAGTGCATGTATCGGCTCATCGTAGCCGATGCCTGAAGCATCTGGCGCATGGTTAGTGCGCGCTGTACAATGAAGCTCTTGTTTATGCGTACAATCTTCTTTATCCAAGGGCGGATAAGGAGGTTGTCGCCGATGGCAATCTCTACCGTTGTGTCGAAGCCATTGTCTACAAGAAGAACCGACAGAAGTGCCGAGTCGAGCACGATGTCGCGGTGGTTAGAGATGAAGGTATGATGCTTGTCGCGGTGGGTAAGACTGTCGGCATTCATCTCCATGCCTTTGCCGCACTTTGCTACGAGACTCTTCAGGAGAGGGTAGACGAGTGCTTTCTGAAATTCGAGGTTGGTCTTGCACTGCAGAAGCTGCTTTGCAAGCATCTCGAACGGAACGTCGGGCATCACCTTTGCCATCACAGCCTTGAATTCCTCGTCGGCTATCAGTTCCTGATACACGGCTGGCAACTCCTCGGGAGTGTAAGGCCGTATGTCGTTGAATTCTTCAGGAATAGTCATGATTAAAGTTGTTAGTCGGTTGTTAGAACTGGTTTTCTATCACGTCGCTCAGCACGTCGCCCATGTTCAGACCGGCAGCCTTTACCTGCTGCGGAATGAAGCTTGTGGCAGTCATGCCTGGTGTTGTGTTAATCTCCATCAGCATAGGCTTGTCGTTGCCCTCGGCATCTTTTGTAATGATGAAGTCTATGCGGATTATGCCGTTGGCGTGCAGAATGTCGTAGATTTCAGAAACCATCTGGCGCACCTTGGCTGTTGTCTCGTCCGACAGGCGGGCAGGCGTAATCTCCTGAACCTGACCGTTGTACTTGGCATCATAGTCGAAGAACTCGTTCTCCGAAACTACCTCGGTGGCTGGCAGAACAACGTTGCCCTTCTTTGTCTTGAAGCAGCCAACAGAAATCTCCGTTCCCTTCATCTCTGCCTCAATCATCACTTCGTCGCTCTCGTTCATTGCCTTGGCGATGGCTGCCTGAAGCTCTTCGGTCTTCTTTACCTTGCTAACGCCGAAGCTTGAGCCGCCTGCGTTAGGCTTTACGAAGCATGGCAGACCTACCTTGGCGATTATTGCCTCGTCAGAAGGCATCTGCTGACCTTTTCGCACAATGAGCGATTCGCTCACCGGAACGCCGAAGCCCTTCAGATACTGGTTCAGCGTGAATTTGTTGAAAGTCATAGACTCTACAAGCACATCGCTCGTTGAGTAAGGCATACGGATAAGGTCGAAGTAACCTTGAAGTATTCCGTTCTCGCCCGGAGTTCCGTGTATTGTTATGTAGCAATAGTCTGGAGTAATTTTCTTTCCGTTATCGCTGAAAGAAAAGTCGTTACGGTCAACGGCAACTCTTTTGCCGTCGGCTAAAATCGCTTCCCACGCAGTGCCTTTAATCTCTACCACATAAACTTTGTACTTGTCGTGGTTCATAAACGAGAAGATACCCTGAGCGGAACGCATTGACACATCATGTTCAGATGAGTCTCCGCCAGCAACAATAGCAATTGTTTTCACTTTTTCTGATAAATATAAATTAGTAATATGTGTTAATTTTCGTTATCTTTCTTTGCGCCCATGTAGGTGCGCCATCTGTCAAGAAGCTGGACGATGTCGTCGGGCAGCTCTGATGTGAAGAACATGTCCTCGTGGGTTATAGGGTGCTGGAATCCCAGTGTCTTGGCATGCAGAACCTGACGGCTGCACACATCGAAGCTGTTGGCGATGAACTGTCGGTAACTGCTGCTCTGGTTGCCTCGCAGAATAACGTTGCCGCCATAGCGCGTATCGGCAAACAGCGGATGGCCGATGTGCTTCATGTGCGCTCTAATCTGGTGTGTACGGCCAGTCTCGAGCACGCATTTCACGAAGGTAACGTAGCCGAAGCGTTCGAGCACCTCGTAGTGCGTAACGGCATGTTTTCCGATGCCCGATTCGGGGTCGAAGACGGTCATCTGCATACGGTCGTTAGGATTTCGGGCTATGTTTCCAACAATCGTGCCCTTGTCCTCTTCTATGTTTCCCCAAACGAGTGCGTTGTATTCGCGCTTCGTTGTCTTGTTGTAGAACTGCATTGCGAGGAATGTCTTTGCCTCGATGGTCTTAGCCACCACCAGAAGTCCGCTCGTGTCCTTGTCAATGCGGTGAACCAGTCCCACGCCCGGGTCGTTAGGGTCGTAGTAAGGGTCGTCGCGCAAGTGCCATGCAATGCCGTTTACGAGTGTTCCGCTGTAGTTTCCGCAGCCCGGATGAACCACAAGTCCGGCAGGCTTGTTTACAACGATTATCGAGTCGTCCTCGTACACTATGTTTAGCGGAATATCCTCCGGAATTATCTCATTGTCGTAGCGCGGACGGTTGTACATCATCTGGATGATGTCGTACGGCTTTACTTTATAGTTGCTCTTTACTGGCTTTCCGTTTGCAAGGATATAGTTAGCATCAGCCGCTGCCTGAATGCGGTTGCGGCTCACTCCTGCCAGACGGTCGACAAGGAACTTGTCTATTCTTAGTGGCGATTGTTTACCGTCGGCAGTGAATCGGAAGTGCTCATATACGCTGTCGCCTCCTTCGGCATATTCCTCGTCACCTTCGTCGCCCAGCATGTCGCCTATGTCCTCGCCCAATTCATATTCTGATTCCGGTATTTCAAATTCGTCGTTTTCGTTAATCATAATCGTCTTTAAGAGATTTAACTATCTGTTTATCTACTACTCATTCGCGGGCTCTTCGCTCTCAGCCACGGCAGTCTTGTTGCTTGTAGAGTCTGCCGATGCGTGGCTGTCTCCGTTTCCAACTATCAGCACGAGAGTTGCCGATGAAGGGATGCGGTCGCCTGCGGATATCTTTCTGCCTTTGTACTTAACTCCGTAAACCCAGTCCTTCTCGCCCGGTATCAGTTCTGCTGGTCCGGTCTTTATGCCAAGAGCCTCGAGTTTAGCCTGAGCGTCGCGCAGCGATGCGTTGTCGGCAATGTCGGGCAGAACTATGGTTGGAGTCTTCGTCTGATTTATCGTAAGGTAAATGATGTGTCCTTTCTTCACAAAGTTGCCTGCTGTCGGCGATTGTTCCACCACGCTCTCCGGAGCCATGTCTTTGCGGTATGTTGAGTCTACAATCTCGTAAGCCAGTCCTGCCTCGTCCAAAATCTGCGCAGCTTTGCTGCTGTTCATTCCGGTAATAGACGGAACGGTAATCTTTTCGCCGTGGTGAGTATATGAGTCAATGCCATACAGGGTAACAGTTATGAGCAATACAACAACGCCCACCATCGCTATTATGTTAAGCCAGAAGAAACGGCTCTTCTGTCCTTTGAAGAATTCTTTAAAAGTCATACCTTTTTATATAGTTTGTTATATGCGTGGCAAAAATACAAAAATAAGCGCAAAAAAAAAGCAAAAGTTTTGGAAAACCTTTTGCTTCTTTATAATTCATTGTGTCTTGCTAACAACAAGCGAATTATTTCTTTCCGTTGAACTCGTCAGAAATAGTCAATTTCTTGCGACCCTTAGCACGGCGAGATGCCAATACGCGGCGGCCGTTAGCTGTTGCCATTCTCTCGCGGAAACCGTGCTTGTTTCTTCTTTTTCTGTTAGAAGGCTGGAATGTTCTCTTCATTGTATGAATTTTTTAATTGTTATTATTCAACTTGTCAATCGGGTTGCAAAAATAGTTACTTTTTTTTAAATTACAAAGAATTGATTCATTTTTGCGATGATATTTTTGCAAATTTAACTGATTTCCACTATTTTTGCATCCAAATTTTGTAATAATAACATAAAAAACCGTATGATAAATTCACAGGACATTAAGAAGGGAACATGTATCCGTCTTGACGGCAAACTTTATTTCTGCATCGATTTCCTTCATGTAAAGCCAGGTAAGGGTAATACAATTATGCGTACAACTCTTAAGGATGTTGTTTCAGGCCGCGTTATCGAGCGTCGCTTCAACATCGGCGAGAAACTTGAGGATGTACGTGTTGAGCGTCGTCCTTATCAGTTCCTTTACCTCGAGGGTACAGACTATATTTTCATGAATCAGGAGACTTTCGATCAGGTGCCTATCGCTAAGGACCTTGTAACAGGCGTTGATTTCATGAAGGAGGGTGATATCGTTGAAGTTGTGTCTGACGCTTCTACAGAGACTATCTTGTTTGCTGAAATGCCAGTTAAGACCGTTCTCCGCATCACTTACACAGAGCCAGGCTTGAAGGGCGATACAGCAACTAACGCATCAAAGCCAGCAACTGTTGAGACAGGTGCAGAGGTTCGCGTTCCATTGTTCATCAACGAGGGTGAACTTATCGAGGTTGACACTCGCGATGGTTCATACCTTAACCGTGTAAAGGAGTAATCACTTTGCAAACAATTTAATAAGTAAAAGCACGCCGGAAGGTGTGCTTTTTTTTGTTTTTATTTTGCCGTTATCCGTCTTTGTTGTATTTTTGTAAAATAAACCCCGATTTGACGAAAATCAACTATGGACAATACTTCTGCTAACCGAAACAACGGCATAGCCTCGCTTGCAACCGAAGACAGACCGCGCGAAAAGATGGTGCGGCTGGGGGCTGAAGCTCTGACAAATGCCGAGTTGCTCGCAATTTTGGTCGGAACAGGTACGGCAGAAGAATCTGTCATAGAGTTGATGCAGCATATTCTCAGAGACTGCGACAACAACATAAGTCTGCTGGGCAAACGCACGGTCGACGAACTTTGCAGTTACAGAGGAATAGGCGTGGCAAAGGCAGTATCGATACTCGCCGCCTGCGAGCTGGGCAGACGCCGCAGCATGGTCGAGGACAACCGCACGCACATTGAGTCGTCGCGCGACATCTACGCACTCATGAAGCCACGCATGCAAGACCTCACCGTCGAGGAATGTTGGGTGATACTTATGAACCAGTCGGCAAAGGTGATAGCCGTCGAGAACGTGTCGCGCGGAGGGATAACAGGCACGATGGTAGACGTGCGAATGGTACTCAGAACGGCTCTGCTGAAGCAGGCAACGACGATTGCCCTCTGCCACAATCATCCATCGGGTAACACACGCCCAAGCCGCGACGACGACAATCTTACGAAGAGGCTCTTCGAGGCTGGCAAGATAATGCAGATAAGGCTCGTAGACCATGTAATCGTTACCGAAACAGGCTATTACAGTTATGCCGACGAGGACAGAATGGGCTTTTAAAACAAAACTGAATATGGATAAGTTAAAGATAGAAGAAAGAATAATTGAGGTGCTGAAAACCGTCTATGATCCCGAGATTCCAGTAAACATCTACGACCTCGGACTCATTTACAAGATAGACCTCGCTGATGACTTTACGCTGAGCGTAGACATGACGCTAACCGCACCGAACTGCCCTGCCGCCGACTTCATTATGCAGGACGTGCAGCAGAAACTCGATGCTATCGACGGAGTGAAATCGGCTACCGTCAACCTCGTCTTTGAGCCTGAATGGCACAAGGATATGATGACAGACGAGGCAAAAGTAGAATTAGGCTTTGATCTATAAATGAAGAAAAACGTATATTTCCTTTCAGATGCTCACCTTGGCTCAAGAGCCATTCCGCACGGACGGATGCAGGAGCGCAGGCTTGTCAGATTCCTCGACAGCATCAAGGACAAGGCAAGTGCGGTGTATTTCCTTGGCGACATGTTCGACTTCTGGTTCGAATACAAACTCGTTGTACCAAAGGGATATACCCGATTCCTTGGCAAGGTTAGCGAACTGACAGACAACGGCGTGGAGGTCCACTTCTTTACCGGAAACCACGACATCTGGTGCGGCGACTACCTCGAAAAGGAGTGTGGCGTGATAATGCACCGAAAGGAAATCGTAACCGAGATATACGGCAAGGTGTTCTTTCTTGCGCACGGTGACGGACTGGGCGACAAAGACAAGAAATTCCGTTTCTTGCGATGGCTGTTCCACAACAAGGCGGCGCAGACGCTGTTCGCAGCCATTCATCCGCGCTGGGCTGTAGATTTCGGCCTTAACTGGGCAAAGCACAGCCGCATGAAGCGCGTTGACGGCAAAGAGCCGCCTTACATGGGCGAGGACAGAGAATACTTGGTGCTCTATGCCAAGGAATATCTCGAAACACATCCCGAGATAAACTATTTCATCTTCGGACACCGCCATATCGAACTCGACCTTATGCTGCGCCGCGACTCGCGACTGATGATTCTTGGCGACTGGATTAACTTCTTCTCGTATGCCGTTTTCGACGGCGAACACATGTTCCTCGAAGAGTTTATCGAAGGTCAGTCGCAACCGTAATTTTTCAGAAACAATATGAAATTCTCAATAATAGTACCCGTCTACAACCGTCCTGCCGAAGCCGGCGAACTGCTCGAGAGTCTCTCGCGCCAGTCGTTTACCGACTTTGAGGTGGTTATGGTCGACGACGGAAGCACGGAGACTTGCGAAGAGGTGTGCCGACAGTACGCGTCGAAGATGCCCGTGAGATACTTCTTCAAACCCAACAGCGGCCCGGGAGCAACCCGAAACTATGCCGCAGAAAAAAGTCAGGGCGAATATCTCATTATTCTCGATTCCGATGTGGTTCTGCCCGAGACGTATCTTCAGGTAACAGCCGAGGAACTGAGCCACAAGGACAGCGATGCCTTCGGAGGTCCTGACAGCGCGCACGAGTCGTTTACCGATATGCAGAAGGCTATCAGCTACAGCATGACTTCGTTCTTTACCACAGGCGGCATACGCGGCGGAAAGAAGAAACTCGACAAGTTCTATCCACGCAGTTTCAATCTTGGCTGCAAGGCCGAGGTGTTCAAGGCTCTCGGCGGATTCTCGGATATGCGTTTCGGCGAGGATATCGACTTCAGTATCAGAGTTTTCAAGAATAACTATTCGTGCCGTCTGTTCCCAGAATCGTGGGTATGGCATAAACGCCGCACCGATTTGAAGAAATTCTTCAAGCAGGTTTACAACTCGGGAATAGCCCGTATAAACCTCTACAAAAAATATCCCGAATCGCTAAAGGTGGTTCATCTTTTGCCAATGTTCTTCACCTTGGGCACGCTGGCTTGCATAATAGCCTCGCTGCTGTGTCTTGTAATCGCGTTCTACATCTATTCGGTTTACATTATGCGCGACAATTCGGGAATGCTCTACGAGATGATGGGCACTTATGGAGTGATGAGATATCTGGGATTGGCAGCCATCGCCATCTCGCCTCTGGTGCTGTATTCGCTGTTGCTCTGTGCCGACTCGTCGGTACGCAATAAGAGCCTGAAGATTGGAATATACAGTATTGCCGCGGCATTCACCCAGCTTGTGGGTTACGGATTGGGCTTCATTCATTCATGGTGGGGCAGGTGCGTACTCGGAAAGGGCGAGCTCGAGGCATTCAAGAATACATTCTACAAATAACAGTAAAAAACTCTTAATCCAAATGAAAATGATAAAACACAAGTTAAGCCTCTTGCTGCTAATGATTTTTGCAGTAACAAGTTCGTTTGCGGCAGTTGATGAGGCTAAGGTTGCCGCCAAGCGCGATGCTATTCTGAAGAACATCGTCGGGGCAAAGCAGAGTCCAGACCAGAAGACCGTGAGTATTGTGCAGTTTGGCGCAAAGGGCAACGGAAAGAATGACTGCAAGCCGGCTTTCGACAAGGCTATGAAGAAGGCCGAGAAGACCAAGGGCGGATTGCACATCGTAGTGCCAAAGGGTGTTTACTACATCAACGGACCGATAAATCTTGTAAGCAATATCGTACTTGAAATTCAGCAGGATGCGGTGCTCAAATTCTCCGACAATCCCGATTCTTATCCGCTTGTAGAAACCAGTTGGGAAGGTACTTACGTCATGAATTACAGTCCTTTCATCTATGGAAAAGGACTTTCTGACGTGTCGATAATAGGCAACGGAACAATAGACGGCAACGCCCTCGAAACCTTCGGCAAATGGAAGCCAGAAGGCAAGCAGACCGCCGACCAGATGCTTAGCCGCGAGATGAATCACAAGGAACTGCCCGTGAAGGAGAGAGTCTTCGGAAAAGGACATTTCCTACGTCCGCAGATGATTCAGTTCTTTATGTGCAAGAATGTAACAGTCGATGGTCTGAAGATGACAAACTCGCCGTTCTGGTGTTTGCATCTCTTGCAGGTTGATAATGCCATCGTCAAGAATCTTAGTTTCAAAGCTAATAAAATCCTGAACAACAACGGCGTAACGCTCGAGTACGCATCAAACATTCTGGTAGAAGGCTGCCATTTCTGCAATGCCGACGACAACGTGGTTGTAAAGTGCGGACGTGATAACGACGGCTGGACTACCAACATTCCGTCGCGCAACATAGTGGTGCGCAAGTGTCAGTTCAAGGGACTTCACGCTTTTGTTTGCGGAAGCGAGGTTTCGGCAGGCATTCAGGATGTCTTTGTGGAGGATTGCTCTTTTGCCGGATACTGCAAGCGCGGATTCTACATCAAGACGAATCCCGACCGTGGCGGATATGTTCGCAACATATACATAAACAACTGCGAGTTTGGCGAGGTCTACGACCTTCTGTTCGTAACTTCGGTCTATTCGGGCGAGGGCTTGCGCAACAACTATTTCTCTGATGTGCACGACATTCATGTGCGCAACGTGCGATGCAAGAAGGCTCGAAATGCAGCTTTCGTTCTTCAGGGAAGTGCCGTCAGACCAGTCTACAACGTGTCGTTCAACAACGTAGAGGTTGATGAGGCAAAACATGCGTTCACGTTCGACTATACAAAATACATCGAGATTTCGAACACTCACGTTGGCGAGAAAATCGAGATTCCTTCTGCTCTGACAGACGATGAGATGAAAGATTTTGAATAGTGAAAAATGAAAAAATCCGCTTTCCGATGTAGATTCTTGGAAAGCGGATTTTTTTATGCGTTTTTGTCTGATTACGACAACTTGTTCCACAACCAGAGTACGACTACCGCGCCCACAACGGCTGTGATAATCTCGCCGATAATTCCAGCACCTGCGTGTATTCCCAAAATGCCGAAGAGCCATCCGCCCACAGCACCGCCGACAATTCCAAGAAGAAGGTCTATGATACATCCCTTGCCCTCTCTGTTAGTCAGTTTGCAGGCGATAAAACCTGCAATGATTCCAATAATAATTCCTGCTATCATAAGTAAAGTATTTTAAAATAAAGTTTTGCACAAAAATACAATATTTTTTGAATTGACTTAATTTTTCTATGAAAGAAAAGTGTTTCAACTTGATATTTACAGTATCCTTATGATATTTTAACAATTTTTTTGTGTATAATTTTAATTTTGTTAAGTTTTTTTAACTATTTATTTTTGTTTATCCTAATTTTTTGTATTTTTGCAAGCAGAGTAATCTTGTTCTTTGAAAAATGTACTCTTTGAACACTGATGACTCAGGTCTTAGTTCACGCCGAACCTTGATTTATCAAGGGGGTAGGGTGGGGATAAGACAGGACATACAATAAAAGGCGTTTACTTGGCGCTTTGTTCTTGACTCGCTGGAACTTCGCAAATTCTACAATCTTGTCTGGAACAATGCAACGGTAGATGTCCCGGGTGTGATATATGTCACAACCAGTGGTGTACCCTGACAATAAATTAATGGTGACATTTTCCAAAAAAGGTCACAGCATAATGCATTAAAGAAAATACTTTGTTCTACTATAAATGGGGACATTACTGTTAAATAGTATTAAAACCGCGTGTGGTATTTACATGTGGGTTGGATTATGTACTCCTTGTAGGGACGTTCAAAGAAGTATTTGAAAAAATGAATCCTTTTTATAAAACAAAAATAGGAACCCCTATTGTTCGACCCCGCCAGTTCCATGTTCATGCAAATGTATCGGATGAAATTTTAATTGAAACTATGGTGTTTCATGAAAAGTTGATTGATACTGCATTTGAAGAAAAACATGAGGTCGTAATAACATATGATTGTGGCTATCCTATAGGGTATTCTCTATGTGTTGAATGTCCTATAGGAACACCTCATATATATTATAAAGTACGAGAACCAAGGCAATATCAATCTCGAATGATTCGTGGTGCAATACCTAAGGAAACATCGCTCCTTACAATGGTATTGAAGTTCCAAAAGAATAATATGGTGTTAGTCACTGCATGGGCAGGATCCCCAGCACCACCAGAACTAGGAAATATCTCATATTTTGAACAAACTGTGTCCCCAATGGATGCAGTTTCGAAAAGTGCTGAATTTTGGTTGGCGCACGCATTAATAGAAGAAAATCCATCTGTGGAAGATCTTATCATAGATTTGAGAATTATAGCAGATAGGTTAGACCTTGAATACTCAACTCTTACAACGTATCAAATTCATATGATTTTAGCAAGTAGGTTGGGCACAGACATAAATAGATTGACACAACACCCTTTATACAATGACGTATTAAAAGAATACAAGGACTCAAATGACGTCGTACATTAATAATGTGGAGAGATTATTGAATCCCGTTTAATCCCAAATAGGTCATTAGTATGGTTGTTTTTTTCAGACTTCATAACTTTTTGATAACAAACTTTTTGCGTGCAGTATTATTCTTTTGTAAATACCAATAAAATAATAAAATAGTAAAGCAAAATCCACCTCAAAGTAAAAACTCCTTGAGATGGATTTTGTTATATATTTTAGCCTTTACTCATTATCCAGATTTACCTCTTCGAGAGTGTACTGGCTGCTTCCGTCGAAGCAATGCGTACAGACTTGGCATTTTGGCAATCCGATGGCGGCGATAAGGTCCTCGAGTTTCGTGAACTTGAGTGATGACAAGCCGAAACGCTCGCGAATGATGTCTACCATCTTCTTGTACTCTGGCGAGTCGGTTGTGGCATATGCCTCAAGATTCTTGTTGCCGTCGCCCTCAAGTTCGGCAATGATGCGGCGCGTAATCAGCTCCATGTCGCTCTTTGACGATGTGAAGTTGATGAACGGACAGCCGTAAACCAACGGCGGACAGGCGATGCGCATGTGAACCTCCTTTGCTCCGGCCTCGAACAGACAGGCTGTGTTGTCGCGCAACTGAGTGCCTCGTACGATAGAGTCGTCGCAGAAAAGAACCTTCTTGTTCTTTAGTATGGCTGTGTTCTGAATAAGCTTCATCTTGGCAACAAGGTTACGCATCTCCTGATTGGCAGGAGTAAACGAGCGAGGCCATGTTGGAGTGTATTTTGATATGGCGCGCTGGTAAGGCACACCGTGGCCGGCTGAATATCCTATTGCCATACCCACGCCCGAGTCTGGAATACCGCAGGCACAGTCAACCTGAGTCTTGTCCTCCTTGCCCATAGCGTATCCGCAGGCGTTGCGAACCTCTTCGGTGTTTCTACCCTCATAGTCTGAAGTAGGGAATCCGTAGTAAACCCACAGGAACGAGCAAATCTGCATCTTCTTGTTAGGCTTGCGAAGTTGTTCCATGCGGTCGCTGTGCAGTTTTACAATCTCGCCCGGACCGAGGAATTTCTCAATCTCGTAGCCAAGGTTTGGGAATGATGTCGATTCTGAAGTGGCAGCGTATGCGCCGTCCTTCTTACCGATTACGATAGGCGTTCTTCCCCACGAGTCGCGTGCGGCTATGATGCCGTCTTCGGTTAGCAGAAGCATGGTGCAAGAGCCCTTCACCTCGCGGAACACGTTCTCTATACCCTCAACAAAGTCCTTGCCCTTGATGATGAGCAGAGCCACAAGTTCGGTAGGGTTAATCTTTCCCGAACTGAACTCAGAAAGGTGCATGTTCTCCTTCAGTAGTTTTGAAGCAATCTCGTCGAGGTTGTTGATTTTGGCAACCGTGCAGATGGCAAAGCGACCCAAGTGCGAGTTGAAGAGCAGAGGCTGTGCGTCGGTATCGCTAATTATTCCGATGCCCGAGTTGCCTTCGAAATCCTTCAGTTCGCCCTCGAACTTTGTTCTGAAATAAGAACTTTCCAGATTGTGGATTGAGCGTTTAAAACCTTTGGTCTGACTATAGGTCGCCATACCGCCGCGGCGAGTACCTAAATGTGAGTTGTAGTCGGTGCCGTAGAAAACATCAGTTATACACTCGGATGTTGACACCGTGCCGAAAAAACCAGCCATTGTTGTTTGTCTATTTTGTTGTTAGAATTAAATGTTGCTAAAAAATAAGAAAGTCCCGAACATCGCAAAGCGAGGGGGACTCTATATCCGGAAGATGCTAATACATCATTCCAATTACTCTGTTAGCCAATGTTGCAGGCAGAATCTTGTTAAGCATCACAAACAGATGGTATTGCAAGCCTACTGTGCTGAATATGCATGGACTGCCCTGCGATGCCAGCGCAAGAAGCTTCTTTGCCATGCGCTCGGGCGTGATGCCGTTCTGCTCGTCGTGCTCCATTGTCTTTACTGCCTTGCTCATGCGTGTGTACACGTCGCTGCCGGCGTTGCTCTTTGTGCGCGAGCCTGTGAAGCCCGTCTTTACATCGCCTGGAAGCAGGCAGCACACCTTTATGCCAAACTCGCGCACCTCGTTGCGCATAGCCATAGCCATAGCGTTTATTGCCGATTTCGATGCCGAGTAGAATGCCTGATATGGTATTGGAAATGTGGCAGCAAGACTGCTTACAAAGATTATCTTTCCGTCGCGCTTGTTGCGCATGTATGGCAGCACCGCCTGCGCTATGTTTACTGCGCCGAAGAAGTTAACGTCGAACTGACGCTTGGCCTCGTTTATGTCGGTAAACTCTATCGCGCCCGAGATGCCCATTCCGGCGTTGCTTATCAGCACGTCAATCTTTCCGGCTTTGGTTGCCACCTTTGCCGCGGCGTTACGGCAGTCGTCGGGATTGGTAACGTCACAGTTAATGTGAGTTACTCCTGCGCGGTCTTCGCCGTGTCTCGACAGCTCGTAAACCTTGTATCCTTTAGCCGCAAAAAGGTCGGCAGCAGCCTGTCCGATGCCCGAACTTCCGCCTGTGATAATCAATGTTCTCATACAAGGCGCAAAAATACAAAAAAATCCCCTCCAACAAAAGAGTTGGAAGGGATAAATATCTATTTAGCAAATCAAATTATAGCTTGTTGTCAGAACCAAGTACCTCAACAATCTTGTGGATGTACATCTTCTTCATGTTCTCACGTGCAGGCTTCAAGTACTGACGTGGATCGAAGTGACTTGGGTTCTCAGCCAAGTGCTTGCGGATAGCAGCAGTCATAGCAAGACGAGAGTCAGAGTCGATGTTAATCTTGCAAACAGCGCTCTTAGAAGCCTCGCGAAGCTGCTCCTCTGGAATACCTACAGCATCAGGAAGCTTGCCACCGAATGCGTTGATAGTGTCAACCTCGTCCTGAGGAACTGAAGAAGAACCGTGAAGAACGATAGGGAATCCAGGAAGACGCTTCTCTATCTCGTGCAGGATATCGAATGCCAATGGAGGAGGAACGAGCTTGCCTGTCTTAGGGTCGCGAGTACACTGCTCTGGAGTGAACTTGTAAGCACCGTGGCTGGTACCGATAGAGATAGCTAGAGAGTCGCAACCAGAACGCTTCTTGAAGTCCTCTACCTCTTCGGGCTTTGTATAGTGAGATACCTCGCTGGCAACCTCATCCTCAACACCTGCCAATACACCCAGCTCAGCCTCAACGGTTACATCATACTTGTGAGCATACTCTACAACCTTCTTGGTAAGTGCGATATTCTCTTCGTAAGGAAGAGCAGAACCGTCGATCATTACACTTGAGAAACCATTGTCGATACAGTCCTTGCAGAGTTCGAAACTGTCACCGTGATCGAGATGAAGAACGATTTCTGGCTTCTCACAACCCAACTCCTTAGCATACTCAACAGCACCCTGAGCCATGTAGCGTAGGATAGTACCGTTAGCGTAGTTACGAGCACCCTTAGAAACCTGCATGATGACAGGTGACTTTGTTTCTACAGCAGCCTGTACGATAGCCTGCATCTGCTCCATTGTGTTGAAATTGAACGCTGGGATAGCATAGCCACCAGCAACTGCCTTCTTAAACATCTCGCGAGTGTTTACAAGACCCAGTTCTTTGTAATTAACCATGATATTGTATTGTTATAAATTGTTAAAAAATCTTTCGTTTTTTTGCCATAGCGGCATTGCAAATATAATTATTACAAATATATAAATCTACAAAAATATCTCAAAAAATATACTCGTCAGCATCATTTTTGCTGAAATCCGGACATTTCGTGCGCTTTTTGCTATTGGTTTGAAATGCGGAGTTGGCATGGTAACGCACACGAGATTGTAGTTTGTACAATAAGTAACCTGCTTCTTGGCGAAAATTGGGTGGGCTATATAAATAATGTGTTCAATTCAGAATTGACAATTCATAATTCATAATTGACAATGGACAATTGATTTTCTTTTGCAGATGTCTGTGAAATGTATGTGCTTGAACATGTGTATTGTTGTTTTTATGATTGCGTACATATATAAAGGTGGCTATATTGCTAAAAAACAATGTCAAAAGTTTGGCGGTTTGTTTAGAATGCACTATCTTTGCACCCTGTTAAAGTGACCATTACACACTTGTTGTTACCAAACAATAAAGTTAATAGAATATAAAAACAAAAAATATAAAGAAAAATGAAAGAAGGTCTTCATCCAGAAAATTATCGTCCTGTAGTATTCAAGGATATGTCAAACGGCGATATGTTCCTTTCACGCTCAACTGTTAAGACAACTGAGACTGTTGAGTTCGAGGGCGAAACTTATCCAGTGTACAAGTTGGAAATCTCAAGCACATCTCACCCATTCTACACAGGTAAGAGCAAGCTTGTTGATACAGCTGGTCGTGTTGATAAGTTCATGAGCCGTTACGGTAAGGTTAAGAAGTAATTCCTGCTTATTAGCATAATAAAGCCTCTCTTTTTCAAGGGAGGCTTTATTGTTTTTATATCTGTCTTAGTTTTTCTTCCAGAATTTTCCTGAACGATTCTTTCTTTTCTTCGTGTGTGGTGGCATCGGCTTCTTCCTGACTGAGCCATTGCTCAAAGGCTTCGAGGGCCTTCATTCGTGCCATGCTCTTGCCGGCGCGCATTCCGCTGCCGTATTGCGTGTGGGGCAGCAGACTTCGGTTAAAGTTTCCGTCGCTCATGTGTTTCAGTCTTTTTTAAGAAATGCGTTGTTTCTCCAGTTGTATGTCAGCGGATTTTTTACGAATGGCGACACCTCGTTGCGGTCGTCGCGGTTCATCTCGCCTATGTTAAGCGTAAAGGCAAGGTTCCCGTCGTTGTCGAAGGCGGCAGACTGTAGGAAGATGTCTATTTTCTCGGTCAGACGGTCGTACTTCTCTTCGCTGATGGTGTCGGGACGCTGTGCCATGTATTCGCTCAGTTTTGGCAGGGTGATGTATTTGTCGCGCTTCAGTTCCTGCTTCCAGTCGGAAGTGAAGAAGTGGATGTTGCTGAACTGCTTTAGCGAGTCGCCCAGAGTGCGAATCATGCAGATTATCTTAGTGCTGTCGTTTACAGGCAGAAGTTTCATCTCCAGAGTGTAGCCCTTAGACAGTTTCATCTGCGTGTAGTCGTCGGTCAGTCTGGTCATCTCGCATTGGTTGTCCAAGCGGTTCTTTACGATGGCGCGCATCTTGCTGTCTATAAAGTCAATGCAGTCGGCCTTGTTCACCTTTGTAAGGTAAGGCATCACGCTGTCGGGCATGGCTACAAAGACGTCGCGCATTTTCTGCGCATATCCAGTCTGAACCATGAGGCAGAGTAGTGCCATTATAATGTTTTTCTTCATTTTTTTCGGTTTTGATTTTGCAAATATAACACTTGTCTGCGTATTATGTGCATTTGTAGTGCCATTTTGTTAGCGCGTGCCCAGATACAGGAACACCATTCCCAGAAGCACGAGGAAGAGGTCGAGAGCCTTGCTCTTCCTGTTCTTTTCGTGAAAGACGAGTGCTCCGAAGAAGAACGAAACGATTACGCTTCCGCGGCGCACCATGCTGACGATGCTAATCATAGCTCCGTCGAGGCTGAGGCTGTAGAAGTAAACAAAGTCTGCCGCGCTCAGGAAGAGCGAAATCAAAACGATGCACCAGTCCCAGTGGAATGGGGTAGTGCTCTTGCGCTTAGGATACCACAGCAACAGCATCATCGCTCCCATCATAAAGAACTGGTAGATGTTGTAGTAACTCTGTACCGCCATCTTGTTCAGTCCCACGCCGCCGTTTTGTGGTGCTGCCATCAGATACTTGTCGTACAGTCCGCTTATTGCTCCGAGGACGCTTGCCAGCACCACGAACAGAATCCATTTGTCGTGCTTGAAGTCGATGCCTTCCTTCTTTCCGCTTCGGCTAAGCATGAAGAACGATACCACGGCGAGAGCCACGCCAATCCATTGGTATATGTTCAGACGCTCGCCAAATACCAGCAGCGCGCCCACGAGCACCATTACAGGGCGTGTGGCGTTTATAGGGCCTACAATGGTTAGTGGCAGATGCTTCATTCCGAAGTAGCCGAAAATCCACGAAGCCAGAACGATGAACGATTTTAGCAGAATGTATTTGTGCACGTCCCATCCGCCGTCGGTCTGAACATAGAAGGTGGAGCAGTCGCAGATGCTTCCATTTGCAGATGCTATTATAAAAGGTATAAATACGAGGCTCGAAAAGAGCGTGTTCAGAAACAGAACGGGTATCACCGCGTTATCCTTCAGCGATTTTTTCTTGAACACATCATAGAATCCCAGCAGAGCAGCCGAGAGAAAAGCAAATAATAACCACATTGTATTGAAAATGTTAATTTACGAATATGTCTTCGGGATATTCAATGTCTACCAGAAACAGGGCGTGTCCGGGTGCGCTGCTTCCAGCCATGCAACGGTCCTTGCCCTCGACTATGCGGCGGAATCCGTCCTCGTCGAGTTTGCCTGCGCCCACATCGAGCAGAGTGCCCACGATGGCGCGCACCATGTTTCGCAAGAATCTGTCTGCCTTGATAGTAAAGACCCATCTGCCGTCGTTGAGCGGAGTCCATTCTGCCTGCATAATCTTGCAGATGTTAGTCTTGGCATCGGTGTGCAGCTTGCTGAAGCTCGTAAAGTCGCTGTACTCGAACAGAATCTTAGCCACGCTGTTCATCTTGTCGAAGTCGGGTGCTTTGCCAAAAATACGCGCCGTATAGTTGCGGTTGAACAGTTCCTTGCTTGTTGTGACGTAATATTTGTAGGTGCGCGATGTGGCGTCGAAACGTGCGTGTGCATCGGGCTTTACCTCCCTTACGTTGTATATGGTTATGTCGGGCGGCAGAATACGGTTCAGTTTGTCTTTCAGCCAGTTGAGGTCGAGTTTCTGCTCGCTGTCGAAGTGTGCCACCATCAGCGCGGCATGAACGCCGGCATCCGTGCGTCCTGCCCCCACGACCTGAGTGTCGGTGCGCAGAATGGTTGTCAGAGCCTTCATAAGCGTTTCCTGCACGCTTATTCCGTTTGGCTGAATCTGCCATCCGTGGTAGGCAGCTCCGTCGTATCCTAAATAGATGAAATATCTTTGCATAATCGGGTGCAAAATTACAAAAAATATTTCAAACTGTTATACGCCAAATCAATACGCCGCCTTTGTTTTGGCTGTTTCTGGTGTGGTTTTGTTCGGGATTCCTTCGAGATGCGTTCGGGACATTTCTCTTTTCTGCCGATTCCGATGCGGACATGGGGCGATTTTGCCCTGTTTTGGTATCTTTTTAGGGCGTTTTTTGTGTCTGTTTTGGTGCTATTTGCCTTTGTAGAAAAATGTAAGTAATTGATAATAGGAACTTTAGCATATAGAACGTTTCAGCGTTTCAGCGTTTCAGTTAGTCCTTGAGGGGTTTCATTTTTCTTTTCTTTATTATATAACTTATTTATTATTAATTAGTTATATATATTATAAGGATGGTTTGAAATAAAAATATACCCCTTGAAACACTTGAAACGCTGAAACGCTGAAACGCCAGATGCCGTTAGCAAGAAAACGTAGAATGGGTTTTAGGGTAATTTAGTGAAACTGTTTCAGGACTTCCAATATGTGTTGTGATGATTTGTAAACAATCGAGCGGAAAAACGAAGAATCAAGCTCTTTTGTCTTTCTTTTCTGCTCTTGGTTTCTCGCTATGTTTAAAAAAAGTTGGTTGAAAATAGGCTCAAACAAAAAAAAAAATTGTATATTTGCGACCATAAATACAATAATTTGAAAGACAAGTTTAAGGCCGTGGAAGTTTAAACGATTATTCGTTTATTATGACGGGGATTATTGAACTTGATATTTATTCCATAAGCCATAAGCTAATAAACATGAAAAAACTGATATTATATGCATTATTACTATTTTCGGCATCAATAGTAAATGCACAAAAGACGAGCCGTTATTTGGTATTTACCTTTGAAAAGAAGTGGAAGGTAAATAGAAATTTTTGCGATGGCGGAAATTATCTATGGATTATCCCATTTGATTCTTGCTCCAATAATTTATCTTCGTTTAAAGATAAAATGAAGCCTCTGTTTGCTGCTGAATATCAAGTGGCAGAATTGCTTGATTCTATGGTGAATAAACGAAGTCTGGGCATTTGGCCTGTAGATGAAGATGATTATAAAAAGCCAGTTCTGAAAGAATTGAGGCAGAATCGCAGATTAGTTCAGAAGATAAAAACAGATTACACTTGTCCCAAAGACCAAATGACTGTTTTTGTCTATGTTACCCCAATAACTGCTACATGTCAGATTCAGAAGTTTGGCCACAAACAAAACGATGTTTGTTACTTTAATACGAATCCATTGACATGGAGTGAGTTCTGGAATTTGCCACAACGTGAATTACAGAGAATTACGTATTGCGACTTCTTTGATTTTGATTTTGTTGTCTCTGCACAATAAAAGACCTGCATATATAACCAAAAAGGAGATGAACCTTTTTCGGTTACATCTCCTTTAATATTTAAAAGAATATCTTCTTTTACTTTGCAAGAGCCTCTGTATCCATTGCAATCATCAGCTCCTCGTCGGTTGGGATTACAACAACCTTAACCTTAGAGTCGGCAGCAGAGATGATAGCCTCCTCGCCGTGGATTGAGTCGTTCTTTGCAGCATCAAGCTTGATACCCATGAACTCCAAGCCCTTACATACCTCGGCACGGCAGATAGTGTGGTTTTCGCCAACACCGCCGGTGAACAATACCACGTCAACGCCACCCATTGCAGCAGCATACTGGCCGATGTACTTCTTGATGCGGTAGTAGTACATGTTAAGAGCCAACTGAGCACGCTTGTTGCCCTCTTTTGCAGCGGCAGTAACCTCGCGCATATCGCTTGACACGCCAGAGATGCCAAGAAGACCTGACTTCTTGTTCATAATTGTGTCCATCTCGCTTGCCGACAGACCCTCGTGGTTCATAAGGAACGGAACGATGGCAGGGTCAATCTCGCCGCAACGAGTACCCATCATCAAACCCTCGAGTGGAGTAAGACCCATTGTTGTGTCGATACACTTGCCATCTACAACAGCAGAGATAGAACCACCGTTACCAACGTGGCATGTGATAATCTTAGAGCCTTCAGCCTTGATGCCAAGGAACTCGCATACACGCTGTGAAACATAGCGGTGTGATGTTCCGTGGAAGCCGTAGCGACGGATGGCATACTTCTCGTAATACTCGTATGGAAGTGGATACATGTAAGCGTAGTCTGGCATTGTCTGGTGGAATGCAGTATCGAATACACCTACCTGTGGAATGTTTGGAAGAAGAGCCTTAACAGCGTTTACGCCCTTAAGGTTTGCCGGGTTGTGAAGAGGGCCGAGGTCGTTGCAGCTCTCGAAGATGTCGAGAACCTCCTTAGTAAGGATAGATGACTTTGTAATCTTAGCACCGCCGTGGAGCATACGGTGACCAACAGCGTCGAGTTCCTCAAGGCTCTTGAGCGCGCCGTACTCAGCGTTTGTAAGAGCGTCGAAAATCATCTGTACGCCCTTTGTGTGCTCTGGGATGTCCTCCTCGATAACCTTCTTCTCGCCGTTAGGCAGAGTAATCTTCAGGAAAGAGCCTGCAAGACCGATTTTCTCGATACCACCCTGTGCAAGCACCGACTTGTCGTTCATTTCGAACAACTTGTATTTGATTGATGAACTACCACAGTTCAATACAAGAATCTTCATCTGTTTAGAATGTTTTTTATTTCTGAAAAAATTAGTTCTTAGCATCCATTGCCTGACATGCTGTGATTGCAACCATCTTGTAGATGTCGTCAACAGAACAGCCGCGGCTGAGGTCGTTTACTGGTCGTGCGATACCCTGAAGGATAGGGCCGATAGCATCAGCACCGCCCAAACGCTGAACAAGCTTGTAACCGATGTTACCAACCTCGAGGCATGGAGCGATGAGAACGTTAGCCTTACCTGCAATTTCAGAGCCCGGAGCCTTCTTCTGGCCAACCGATGGAACAAGTGCAGCATCAGCCTGAAGTTCGCCGTCAATCTTCAATGATGGGTCAAGCTCCTTTGCAAGCTTAGTAGCCTCTACAACCTTGTCTACAACCTCGTGCTTAGCAGAGCCCTTTGTTGAGAACGAAAGCATGGCAACGCGTGGGTCTGCGAATCCTGCTACGCTCTTTGCAGTCTGTGCTGTACAAACGGCAATCTGTGCAAGCTGGTTTGCATCTGGCATTGGAGTAACGGCAACGTCGCCCATTACAACCACGCCTTCCTCGCCATACTCGTTAGCCTTAGTGATGAGAAGCATTGCGCCTGATACGCAAGAGATGCCCGGAGCACACTTGATAATCTGAAGTGCTGGACGAAGAGTGTCGCCTGTTGTTGACAATGCACCTGAAATCTGACCGTCGGCATCACCGCTCTTGATGATAAGGCAGCCGAAGTAGAGAGGGTCGAGAACCTTCTTGCGAGCCTCCTCGATAGTCATGCCTTTCTTCTTGCGTAGTTCGAAAAGAAGCTGTGCATACTCCTCAGTCTTCTCAGAAGTGGCTGGGTCGATGATTGTAGCCTTGTCGATGTTCTTCAAGCCAAGTTTGCTTGCAAGTGCCTTTATCTCAGCCTCTGCACCGATAAGGATGATGTCTGCCAAGTTGTCGGCAAGAGCCTTGTCGGCAGCTGTAATTGTACGCTCTTCCAAACTCTCAGGAAGTACTATGCGCTGCTTGTTTGACTGCGCACGAGCAATAATGCTTTCAATTAATGCCATAATATATATGTATTTTTGTTAATTAAATATTTCGCGGTCTAAAAAAATCCTTTGCAAAAATATATAATTTTGCTAAACAAAGATAGCAAAATCGGTAAATATTTGTAAAAAATATTCCGAAATAGTGAACGCACACTATTTAGCGCGCGCCCTCTTTTTGCCGATATTAAAAAGTGAATAGGATATTCGGCATTTATAAACAAAGAGGCGGCACTCTGCCAAATGTTCCGCCGCCGCCGTTAAAAACCGCGCGAAACGAATATTTTCTCAATTTTTGTTGCTATATTTGCAACTTACTATTCCGCTGCGGAATAAATGCTTAAACATAAAATGTTTTTTACTAAATGAAGGAATTCGTAATATCTGAGGCACAGGCCGAAACTGCAATTCTTGTTGGTCTTATAACGCAAAAACAGGACGAACGCAAAACAAAGGAGTATCTTGACGAACTTGAATTTCTGGCAGATACTGCCGGCGCTGTTACTGTAAAGCGTTTCACTCAGCGTTGCGATGGCCCGAGTGCTGTTACATATCTTGGCAAGGGTAAGCTTGAGGAAATTCGCGACTACATTAAGATGGAGGAAGATGCCGAGCGGCCCATAGGTATGGTCATCTTCGATGATGAACTTAGCGCAAAGCAGATTCGCAACATCGAGCAGGTGCTGCAAGTCAAGATTCTCGACCGCACATCCCTAATCCTCGACATCTTTGCAATGCGCGCCCAGACAGCAAACGCCAAGACGCAGGTCGAACTGGCGCAGTACAAATATATGCTTCCGCGACTAACCCGTCTGTGGACACACCTTGAGCGTCAGGGCGGTGGCTCTGGCTCGGGCGGCGGAAAAGGCTCGGTGGGATTGCGTGGTCCGGGTGAGACTCAGCTCGAGATGGACCGCCGTATCATCCTTAACCGTATGTCGCTGCTGAAGAGCCGACTGGCAGAGATTGACCAGCAGAAGACAACCCAGCGAAGCAACCGCGGACGCATGGTGCGCGTGGCTCTGGTGGGATATACCAACGTGGGCAAGAGCACGCTCATGACTCTGCTGAGCAAGAGCGAGGTCTTTGCCGAGAACAAACTGTTTGCAACCCTCGACACAACGGTTCGAAAGGTGGTTGTAGAGAATCTGCCGTTCCTTCTGAGCGATACCGTCGGATTCATCCGCAAACTGCCAACCGACTTGGTCGATTCGTTCAAGAGTACGCTCGACGAGGTGCGCGAGGCTGACCTCCTGCTGCACGTCGTAGACATCTCTCATCCCGATTTCGAAGACCAGATAAAGGTCGTGGAAAAGACTCTCGCCGACCTGAAGTGTGCCGAGAAGCCAACGATGATAATCTTCAACAAAGTCGATGCCTACACTTATGTGGCAAAGGACGAGGACGACCTCACTCCGCGCACAAAGGAGAATATTCCGCTCGACGAACTGATGAACACTTGGATGGCAAAATTAAACGAGAACTGCATCTTCATCTCGGCCAAGAACAAGACTAATTACGACGAACTCAGAAAGATAATTTACAATAAGGTTCGCGAACTTCATGTGCAGAAGTATCCGTACAACGATTTCTTGTACCCGAAACTCGACGAACTGACATCCGAAGAATAGTTATGAGAAACCTAACAGAGGCTGAAATTGCCGCCCTTGAGCATAACGGCTGTGTTGCCGACGACTGGAGCAACGTTAAGGTGTCCCACTCGTTTGGCGCGGCAGAAAGCCGTATTCGCAATGTAGAGTTCTTCGGATGCGTTAATCTGGGCTGTTTCGATTCCGATGTTGAGGCCGATGGCGGCGCGGTGCGAAAGTCGGGCATCTTCAATGCCTGCCTCGAAAACGTGACCGTTGGCGACAATGCCTACATTCGTAATGTCGGCATCATCCGCTCGCAGAAGTCGGCCCGGACAGCTTGGGGCAGAAAGATTGCCGTTCTGTGCGAGTCGGGCGACGAGAACGTGGTGCTTCATCCTTGGCTATCGGCTCAGGAGGCAGCCATAATGGTTCAACATTCCGATGAGATGCAAGATTATATGGCTGGCATCGCGGAAGATGGTAGCCACTCGCTCGATGATTTTGCGCGCATCGGTAACAATACGGTGATTATCAACGTAAAGACGATAGAAAACTCTAATATCGGCGACGAAACAAAAATTGTAAATGCCACACGCATCGAAGGCTGTGAGATTTCTGACGGAGCAGAGATTGGCGATAATGTGATATGCCGGAACAGCATCGTCTGCCGTTCGGCTTCTGTTCAGTCTGGCGCAACCGTAGACAGTTGCTTTGTTGGCGAGGCGGTCGAGATTTCTTCGTACTTTTCGGCAACAAATTCCCTGTTCTTTGCCAACAGCATCATGAGCAACGGCGAGGCTTGTGCCGCTTTTTGCGGACCATTCAGCGTGAGTCATCATCGCTCGTCGCTGCTTATTGGCGGAATGTACTCGTTCTACAACGCAGGTTCGGGAACAAATTACAGCAATCATGCCTACAAGAGCGGTGCCGTGCATTACGGATTCATGCGCCGCGGAGCCAAGACGGCATCGGGTGCACACATCCTTTTGCCAGCCGAGATTCCGCCGTTCACAATGATTATGGGCAAGGTTACTAACCATCCGCAGCTGGCAGATTTTGCCTTCTCGTATCTCATTGCCGATGCCGACAGACTTTGGCTCGTGCCGGGCATCAACTTCGCAACCCTCGGCACTTATCGCGACGTAAACAAGTGGAAAAAACGCGACGGCCGCATCGGAAACAAGGGCATCGACCATATTGAGTACGATTTTCTTCATCCTTACATCTTGCAGAAGGTGATGCGCGCATCTGCCAAACTGAAGGAGTTGGAGAGGGCTTGCACGGGCGATGTATATGCCATCGACGGCAAGACGAGCATCAGGCGAAGCGCGATTCTGAAAGGCATAAAATATTACGACTGTGTGCTGAAGATGGGCTTCGGCTTGTATCAGAATATCGATGGGCTGAAAGATGCCTGTGCCTTGGCTGATTCTGTTGAGTGGGCTGATGTTCAGGGATTGTTCTTGCCTGTCGAAAGCATTGGTAGAATTGCTAAGACTGCCAAAAATCCGCAGGAGATGAAAAATCTTGTAAATCAGGCTAAAGACGAAAGCAAAGCCGTTGCCGACAGTTGGATGGCATCGGCAATGGCGCATTTCTACAACGTGGCAAAAGTTGATGGAAAGACAATCGAAACGGCAAAGCACGATGCTCTTGCGGCACGCTCAAAATGGATTGAATTGATAAAGGAAGATGCCAAAAAGGAGGCTGCCTTGGGCGATATTCCGCCAAGTGTCCTCGAAGCAACTTTGGCAAGCATAAAATGACGGCTTATTATTTGTTGGAATAAAAAATTAAATTATAACTTTGCGCAAAGCAATTTAATAAACAAACGAAAAATATGGCTAATATACCAGAATTCAAGTACGCTCCTATGTTCCAGTTGGGCAAGGACGATACTGAGTACCGTTTGCTCTCAAAGGAGGGCGTTTCAGTAGGCGAGTTTGAAGGACATGAGATTCTGAAGGTCTCAAAAGAGGCTCTCACGCTGCTTGCACAGCAGGCTTTCCACGATGTGGAGTTCATGCTGCGCCGCGAGCACAACCTTCAGGTTGCCGCAATTCTTAATGACCCAGAGGCATCAGAAAACGACAAATACGTTGCATTGCAGTTCCTTCGCAATGCCGAGACAGCATGCAAGGGCATTCTGCCTTTCTGTCAGGATACTGGTACTGCCATTATTCACGCCGAGAAGGGACAGCAGGTTTGGACAGGCTTCGAGGATGAGGAGGCTCTCTCACGCGGCGTGTTCAACACATTCACACAGGACAATCTGCGCTATTCGCAGAACGCTCCGCTTAACATGTACGACGAGGTGAACACTCGCTGCAACCTTCCTGCACAGATTGACATCGAGGCTTGCGAGGGCGCAGAATACCGCTTCGTGATGGTTGCAAAGGGTGGCGGCTCTGCCAACAAGACATATTTCTACCCGATGACAAAGGCTACAATCCAGAACGAAGGCACTCTCATCCCATTCCTTGTAGAGAAGATGAAGAGCCTCGGAACAGCCGCTTGTCCTCCTTATCACATCGCATTCGTAATTGGCGGTACTTCGGCAGAGAAGAACCTTCTTACCGTAAAACTCGCTTCAATAAAGTATTACGACAATCTGCCTACAACAGGCGACGAGACTGGCCGCGCGTTCCGCGATGTTGAGTTGGAGAAGAAGCTTCTCGAAGAGGCTCACAAAATTGGTCTTGGCGCACAGTTCGGCGGTAAGCATCTTGCTCACGATATCCGCGTGGTTCGTCTGCCACGCCACGGCGCATCTTGCCCAATCGGTATGGGCGTAAGCTGTTCTGCAGACCGTAACATCAAGGCTAAGATTAACAAGGATGGTATCTGGCTCGAGAAGATGGATTCAAACCCATCAGAACTCATTCCTGAGGAATATCGTCGTCCGGGCGAGGGCGCAAAGGGCGTTGAGATCGACCTCGACAAGGGTATCGATGCCGTTCGTGCCGAATTGTCTAAATATCCGGTCAGCACACGCGTAAACCTTAAGGGTACAATCATCGTTGCGCGCGATATTGCTCACGCTAAACTCAAGGCTCGTCTTGACGCAGGCGAGGCAATGCCTGATTACTTCAAGAACCACCCAATTCTGTATGCAGGACCAGCCAAGACTCCAGAGGGCTATCCTTGCGGCTCTATGGGACCGACAACTGCCAACCGTATGGACCCATACGTTGACGAGTTCCAGGACAACGGCGCATCTCTCGTGATGATTGCCAAGGGTAACCGTTCTCAGGTGGTTACCGATGCCTGCAAGAAGCATGGCGGATTCTATCTCGGTACTATCGGAGGTGTTGCTGCTGTTCTTTCACAGAGCAGCATCAAGAGCATCGAGTGCGTTGAGTATCCAGAACTCGGCATGGAGGCTATCTGGAAGATTACAGTAGAGGATTTCCCTGCATTCATCTTGGTAGATGACAAGGGCAACGACTTCTTCCAGCAGTTGAAGCCTTGGTGTCCAAACTGCAACAAGTAAGAATCTGATTTACATTAAAATAGAAGGCTGCATTCCGTTGAGAGTGCAGCCTTTTTTATTCGTCCATTCCATAGCCGTCTGATAAGTCTTCGGCAACGAGCATCGATTCTTCCTCCTCAATAGTGTAGTCGGGTGCATTCTGATGTCCGAAATAGATGTAGTTCAGCGTGTACGACAGCGAGTTGAGCGTCTGCTCACGCATTTTCGGTTTTAGCTGACATTCCCATATCGTTATCGAGTACCAGCCCATGTCCGACAGTTTTCGCTTCACGGCATCGTCGCGCTGAATGTTGCGCCTTATCTTCTTAACCCAAAAGTCCGTGTTGCTCTTCGGAATCTTGCAGCAATCCGAGCTCTCCAATCCCAATTCGCCCTCGTGCGTGTTATGTCCGTGCCAGAAGCATCCGTTCACGAAAATGCACGCCCTGTATTTCCGCAGCACGATATCCGGCTTTCCCGGCAGTCGCGGATGGTTCAGTCTGTATCTGAAACCGTGACTCCACAGAAAACGCCTCACCACCATCTCTGGCTTGGTGTCCTTGCTGCGTATGGCAGCCATGTTCTTATGTCGCTGCTGTGGAGAAAGTTTGTCCATTTCTGCTTAAACCGATGTCTTTTCGAAAGCAAAAGTAACATTTTATTCTTTAACTCCGCCTGTTCGGCTGCATTTATGGGAAATAGATCGTCTAACTGATAAAGATTTGTTTTGACCTACTCAGATATACCTTGCCTATAACTTGGATATACCTTCCCTCTATCTTCCCTCTACCTTGCTGCTATATTATATTCTCCAAAATATAATTCGTATTACAATTGTCTTTTATTCTCAGATTGAGTTACTTTATTTTGTTTTGCACCTTTTTCGTGCCTCTTGCTATCCTCTTACTACCCCCCCCCTTGCTATCGGCTTACTTCAATTCCTCTCGTCAATTGAATTCTGAAATTTCAACCTATCCATCACCTAATCTGGCAATAGCCAACATATAGCCAACATATAGCTAACATATAACTTACATATATCCTGCATATACCCTGCATATAGCTTCCCTATACCTTGCCATCATTTTGTATTTACCAATAGAATAATTCGTATTATAATTGTCCTCCATAAGTCCTCAGCAATTATGAATTGTGAATTTTCAATTATGAATTCTTTGACTACCATTTGAATTGCTTCCCCGTATCTTGGACGTTCCTAGGACGTACCTACGACGTTCCTTCGACGTATCTTGAATGTACCTTGAATCTATCTTCTGTCTTGCTACCATCTTGCTACCATCTTCCTACCTTCTTCCTACCCACTATTTTGTATTTACCAAAAGGCAAAAACGCTTCCGTTTTCTACAATTTTGAATTGTGAATTATCAATTATGAATTGTCAATTCTGAATTGTGAATTTCTATTATATTATGTGTAAATACGGATTTTTGAAAAATATTTAAAATTTCTTAAAATTTCTTTCCGAAAAGTTTGGCAGTTCGGAAAAAGGCGGTATCTTTGCACTCGCTTTCGGGAACGAGGCGAGCCGCCAAGGTCAGCGACTAGTGAAGGAAGCGAAATTAAGAAAGAGTTCATTGAAAGATTTACATAGACGAAGAAGTACAGGAGCTGTGAGCTAGTTAATACTAACTCACGGGTAAAAAACAAGATACGAACTGTCAATTCGATTTATCGGAGCTGAGGAAATTAAACAAATTATATTTTACAATGAAGAGTTTGATCCTGGCTCAGGATGAACGCTAGCTACAGGCTTAACACATGCAAGTCGAGGGGCAG
>NZ_JNKX01000027.1:0-56966 GCF_000702225.1 Bacteroides sp. Ga6A2
AGAGGCTACATCAAGAAGGAACTCTTCGACTCACTGTTCGATCAGGGAGTCCTTCTCGTACATGGTCTCAAGGCGAACATGAAGAACAAACTCATGTCGCTTGAGGAGAAGATTCTGCTTAGGAAAGATGCATCATCGAGTGCATCAACGACCTGCTCAAGAACAAGGCAAACCTTGTGCACTCACGCCATCGCTCGATACACAATTTTATCATGAACATCTGCTCTGCCCTTACTGCATATTGCTTCTTCGAGAACAAGCCGGATGCTCTTCCTGTGCATGTCGAAAAATCAAGACAACTTGAGCTGTTTGAACTCTAATCTTATCCCGAACTGGCGTATAAAATATAAGGGTGGAAGGGAGTGATTGCATTTTGACATATAGTAACGCCCTCATATACTTTGATTTTTAAGCAAAAAACTGACGAAAAACCTTTGCCAGACGAAAAAAAAGTCGTATTTTTGCGCCCAGATTTTATAACAATATAATGTCTAACTTTATTAATTAATTTATTATCAATTTATTATGTCAGATTTAAAGAACATTGCTCCATTGGCAGATTTCGACTGGGATTCTTACGAGAACGGTGCTGCTAACGCAGAGAAGGCATCTCAGGAGGCTGCTTACGAAGGAACACTTAACAAGGTAAACGAGCGCGAGGTTGTTGACGGTACAGTTATCGCCCTTAACAAGCGCGAGGTTGTTGTAAACATCGGTTACAAGTCAGACGGTGTTATCCCAATGAACGAGTTCCGTTACAACCCAGATATCAAGGTTGGCGACGTTGTTGAGGTTTACATCGAGAATCAGGAGGACAAGAAGGGTCAGTTGATTCTTTCACACAAGAAGGCTCGTGCAACACGTGCATGGGATCGTATCAACGCTGCTCTTGAGTCAGAGGAAATCATCAAGGGTTACGTTAAGTGCCGCACTAAGGGCGGTATGATTGTTGACGTATTCGGTATCGAGGCATTCTTGCCAGGTTCACAGATTGACGTTAAGCCAATCCGCGACTACGATATCTTCGTTGGCAAGACAATGGAATTCAAGGTTGTTAAGATCAACCAGGAGTTCAAGAATGTCGTTGTTTCTCACAAGGCTCTTATCGAGGCAGAGCTTGAGGCACAGAAGAAGGAAATTATCAGTCACCTTGAGAAGGGTCAGGTTCTTGAGGGTACTGTCAAGAATATCACAAGCTACGGCGTATTCATCGACCTTGGCGGCGTAGACGGTCTTATCCACATCACAGACCTTTCATGGGGCCGCGTAAGCGATCCTAAGGAGGTTGTTGAGTTGGATCAGAAGCTTAACGTCGTTATCCTTGACTTCGATGACGAGAAGAAGCGTATCGCTCTTGGCTTGAAGCAGCTTACTCCACATCCATGGGATGCCCTTGACGCTAACTTGAAGGTTGGTGACAAGGTTAAGGGTAAGGTTGTCGTTATGGCTGACTACGGTGCATTCATCGAGATTGCTCCAGGTGTAGAAGGTCTTATCCACGTTTCAGAGATGTCTTGGAGCCAGCACTTGCGTTCAGCTCAGGACTTCATGAAGGTAGGCGACGAGGTAGAGGCAGTTATCCTTACACTCGACCGCGAGGAGCGCAAGATGTCTCTTGGTATCAAGCAGCTTAAGGCTGATCCATGGGAGAACATCGAGGCTAAGTACCCTGTAGGTTCTAAGCACACTGCAAAGGTTCGCAACTTCACTAACTTCGGTGTATTCGTTGAGATCGAGGAAGGCGTAGACGGTCTTATCCACATCTCAGACCTTTCTTGGACTAAGAAGATCAAGCACCCATCAGAGTTCACTCAGATTGGCGCAGAGATCGAGGTTCAGGTTCTTGAGATCGACAAGGAGAACCGTCGCTTGAGCCTTGGCCACAAGCAGCTTGAGGACAACCCATGGGATGCATTCGAGGGTCAGTTCACAGTTGATTCTATCCACGAGGGTAAGATCATCGAGATGCTTGACAAGGGTGCTGTAGTATCTTTGGAGCAGGGTGTTGAGGGCTTCGCTACTCCTAAGCACCTTGTAAAGGAGGACGGCTCACAGGCTCAGCTTGGCGAGACTCTTCAGTTCAAGGTAATCGAGTTCAACAAGGAGAGCAAGCGTATCATTCTTTCACACAGCCGTATCTACGAGGATGTTGCTCGTGCTGAGGCTCGTGCTGCAAAGAAGGAGGCTGCTGCAGCTAAGAAGTCAACTAAGAAGGAGGAGACAGCTACAATCCAGAACAAGGCTGCTTCTACAACTCTTGGCGATATCGACGGTCTTGCAGCTCTTAAGGCTCAGCTTGAGAAGGGTGAGTAATTCTTTACACACTATAAATATTACAAAGGCAGGGATTTATTCCTGCCTTTTTTGTTTTTATAATTTTTTTTTGTAAGTTTGCACAATGTAAATAATTTACTTATCTATGGGTTTGTTCAGACGTAAACGCAAATGGTACGAACATTACGGCTATAATGATAGCAGGCTCTCGCAGCACAGGGTGCGGTGGGGCGTTGTTATACCCGTATTCGTCCTGTTGATAGTGTGTGGATGTGCGGCATTCTGTTTCTGGCCTGTTTCTGATGATAGGGCTGAAAAGGCTACTGTGCTTGTTGAGAATAAAAGTTGCTACGCCCTCGAAGTTCCGGGTGTAGATACGCTGTATTTCAGTACGTTCGACCGCAAGAACGGCTTCGGACGAATGCAGATTGTTGAGGATTCGGCTGTTGTGAGCCGGTATGCCACAGGCTTCTTTGTTAGCGGCCCGCAGCCGTGGAGCTTATGCGACGGAAGGGTTGTTACCTCAACGCAGGTTGTCCGTCCTCTCATCCCGCTTACAAAACTAAACATGGAACTTCGCAAATATCTTAATATCTTGCAGAACAAGGTGCTGGCAGAGAAGAAGATTATCGACCATCAGGCAAGCGAATTCAAGTATTATGTCGAGACTCACAATGAGGAGGACGACGGATACGATCAGGTTCTTCTATACTACCGAAAATTAGACAATCGCAAAGGCTATCTTGACAAGATTGAGAACTGCGTAGTAAAGGCTCTGAGAATGAACAATGTAAAGGTTTCTTATCGTTCTAATATGAGTCTTGTGTACCGAACAGAAACCGCCGACACATCGTACGTCGGACGATATAATGCAAGCGTCTTGGCGAGCGAGAGCGACAGCGAACTCGCCCTTCTGCATACCACCGACAGCGTTATGCCCGAAGGCTCTAAGAGCATCAGAATTGCTCCTTTCTCTATTTTCGACGGCGTTGACCACGACATGAGAGTTTGGCTGACAGGCTTTAACATTGGTGCTGTTGAGAGCCGTAACATAGAGAAAGTAAAGCCTGCCGTAATGCAAGGCACGCTCGGACAGATGTCTCAGCAGAGCGGAAATGCAGACAACGTTATACGCACATGGTCGCACACAATTCCTACGCTTCAGTGGAGCGAGGGCAGCGTAATACGTAGTCGGAAAGGTTTTGTAGTTGGCATAAACCAAGGTGACAAAATGGTTGAAGTGAAGGCGGTGAGGAGATTGATGCAATGAAAAAGTATATTATAACAGCATATATTATAACCATTACGGCTCTGATGTCGTGCTCAGACACAAAAACGGAGAGCATGGCATGGGCTGGGGGACAGTACACGGGCGAGGTTGTTGCCGGAAAGCCACAGGGCTACGGAACGTGGACAGACAGCCAACTCACATACAAGGGCGAGTGGAAGAAAGGACAGCGCAACGGCTTCGGCATTTCTACATGGAAGAACGGCAACGTGTATCGTGGTGAGTACAAGAACGATAGAATCTGCGGACAGGGCATCCTGAAGTATGCCAGCGGAGCCGTGTACAAAGGCGAGTGGAAGTCTGACAGAAAAGACGGATACGGCGTTTTGTCCGATTCGACAGGTATTTTTACTGGCATCTGGGAAGCCGGACGCATAGACTACGGAACAGCCAGATATCCTAAAGGCATTATCTACGAAGGATATTTCAATACAAGTCGCGTGGCAGACGGTGTAGGCTGTCTTACAACGCCCGACGGCTCTGTTTACGACGGACATTATCAGGCTGGAGTACGCTCGGGATTCGGCTTTGCCATCGAAAAGACAGGACCGGTAAAGTGCGGTTTCTGGGTCAAGGGCAAGTATCAGGGCGAGAAGATACTCTATTCTACCGACCGCGTTTACGGTATCGACGTGAGCCGTTTTCAGCATGAGCATGACAAGAAGCGATACGCTATACATTGGGGCAATCTGAGCATCACAAGCCTCGGAACAAAGAGTCAGAAGCGCATAAAGGGCGATAACATAACCTGTCCCGTAACCTTCGTGTATGTAAAGGCAACAGAAGGCAAGCAACTGCTTAACAGATACTATGCCGCCGATATCCATGCTGCGCGCCGAAACGGCTATGTGTGCGGAGCATATCACTTCTTTACGCCGGCAGACCCAATCCAGCAGGCGCGATTCTTCTGCAAGAGCGTGAAACTGCGCAAGGGCGATTTGCCTCCGATGCTCGACATAGAGCCAACCGAGGACCAGATTGTGCGCATGGGCGGCGAGAAGAGCATGTTTCAGCGCATCTTGGTATGGGTTAGAATAGTGCAGCGTCAGTACGGCGTAAAGCCGATACTCTATTGCGGTCAGTTGTTCCTGAACCGCCACTATGCAAAGGCTCCCGAGGAACTGAAGAAGTACGACCTGTGGATTGCGCGCTATGGCGAGTACAAGCCTTTCTATCATCTGCAGTATTGGCAGTTGGCAGAAGACGGAGTAGTTAAGGGAATCCACGGAAACGTAGATATAAACGTGTTTAACGGCTCGCACGAGCGTTTCAAGGAATATGTTAGCCAGAATGGCATAAAATAACCTGAACGGATATGAGAAAAGATATTGACATTTCGGTAAAGGGCTTTCCGGCAGCGAAGGTGCAGGAAGACTATTTTTATTGGTATATAGATTTGGGCGACGGCAATGGCGAGTCGTTCTACGAAAAGAAGGAGTTTGCCGATGTAAAGGCAGCCATACGCGAAAAGACCGCTCATCCTGAGGTTGAGAGAAAAGAATCGTGGTCGCCAATCGATGATGATAAAGACGAGGCTGAGAATCAGCCTGCTGAAGAAGAAAAGACCGAAGAACAGCCAGTTGACGAAACCGTTGTGTCGAATGATGTTGACGAAGCCATTCCTGCCGGATTTCAGCGTGTTGAGGAATATCGCGACAACAGACCGCGAAGACTGCGCGACAGCATCTCTTGGAAGGGTAAGGCTCTGATTGCGGCGTTTGTGGTGCTCTTTGCGCTTGCCGTAACTTGTCCCGACGAGGACGCTCATCGCAGAGTGGTGGCTCGCGAGGTTGAGTCGGTTTGCGGAAGCAACGGCATCTATGATATGTTCGACCGAGGAAGCATTTTTTCTGACGTTATCAGCATGTTTATGGATAATGTCGTAGACGTTGTGGCAAGCACGGTAGAGGTAAAGGATTGTATGTTCTTCTCAATCGGCTATCTTGACGGACATCCGGTTAGTTTCGGCATCCTGCATCATGTGTTCATGTTTGCCGACGGCAACGATTTCAAGCAGTATCTGAAAGAAAAAAGTATGATAACAAGATAAGATTTATGAAACGAATCATTTCCATCCTATGTATTGCCTGTGCCGTCTTGGGCGCGCAGGCTTCTGATTTCTGCCGAAAGAATGCCGACGGCAAAATCATCTATTACAATATCACAACGCAGAAGGGCGGCAAGCCAACCGTAAGCGTAACATTCTTCCAGGAAGGCGATGCCTTTACCTACAAAGATACCCTGAACGTGCCCGAAACAGTTACGCGCAAGGAGGTTACATACACCGTTACTGCTGTTGGAAAACGCGCTTTCTACTACTCAAACTCGTTGCAGGTGGTAAATCTGCCAAAGACGGTAACGAAGATTGAGGACGAGGCGTTTAAGATGTCTACCGTTCAGGCGGTTAACGGAACACAGAATGTGGAGACCGTAGGCATTGAGGCATTCTATAGCACTCAGGTAAAAAGCATAGAACTGCCTGCCCTGAAGAAACTCGGCAAGATGGCTTTCTTCGAGTGCGATCTGAAGCATTTCGACATAGGCTCAAACCTCGAGAGAATAGAGGAGGGCACATTCAATTTCAGCAAAGAGTACAGAGTTAAGCTGCCGGCAACGCTGAAATATGTTGGCAAGAAGGCTTTCGATGCACAGCGTATGGCCGATGTTTATTGCCTCGGCACAGTTCCGCCAAAGTGCGAGCCTAATTCATTCTGCGAGAAGTTGTCAGACCTCCGTTCGCTCGTTCTGCATGTGCCTGCCGGTGCTCGCAGCGCATACGAGAATGCCCCTGTCTGGCAGGATTTCGGAACAATAGTAGATATCAAGGAATAAAACGTTCTACACTTATGAAGATTATAAATTTAAGCGAAGAAAATAATATCATCTGTCAGTATCTGGCTGAATTGCGCGATGTTAATGTGCAGAATGACAGAATGCGATTCCGCAACAACGTGCGCCGCATAGGAAACGCCATGGCATACGAGGTGAGCAAGTCGGTAAGATACAAGAAAACTCTGGTAACAACTCCGTTGGAGACGACAACTGTTTCGGTGCTCGACGATGATATTGTGATAGGAACGGTGTTCCGCGCCGGACTGCCTCTGCACGAGGGCTTTCTGGATGTCTTCGACAAGGCTGGAAACGCCTTCGTATCGGCTTATCGCTACTATACCGACCGCGATTGCAGCAATGTAGGCGTGCATATCGAATACATCGCCACTCCCGATTTGACGGGAAAGACCCTGATGCTTGTAGACCCTATGCTTGCCACTGGCGAGAGCATGGAACTGGCATATCAGGCTTTTGAGTCGAAAGGAAAGCCGGGAAAACTAATAATGGCTTGCGTTATAGCCGCTCAGGAGGGAGTTGACCATCTGAAAAAGTGTTTCCCATCAGATGATGTGGTGCTATATTGCGCCACCATCGACCCAAAACTAAACGAACGCAAATATATTGTGCCGGGTTTGGGCGATGCTGGCGACTTGATGTATGGCGAAAAACTTTAGTCTGTCAGGACTAAGGTTCTTACTTTGTTAGATAATCAATTGTAAATTTGATAGCCTCATTATGGTGCTGACTAAATCCATGGTCGGCACCATTTATTATATGCAGTTCGCTGCCCTTGTGTTCGTAGGCAAAACGCTCGCCGTAGGTATAAGGAACAACGCGGTCGTAAGTGCCGTGGATAACGCAAAGCTGACCTGTAAACTGTCGGGCTGTGTCGTAAATAGGCAGAGTCTGGGCAATCTTAACGTAGTTTCCGCCAAGTTTTAGGTTGCCGAAGAGCAGTTTGATTTCCTCTGGCGGATTGGCTGCATCGTACATAACGCCCATGATTGTTCCGCGAATTGCGTCGTCGCGCAAAACAGCGGCTGGAGCGAGCAGTACAGCCTTCTTGATTTTGTTCTTCAACTGTCCGCTTAGCATGGCTGTAACCACGCCGCCCTGCGAATGTCCTACCATAGATACCGACTTAACATAGTCGAGCGATGAGACGTAGTTGAAAATGCAGTTGGCGTCTTCAATCTCGTTCAGAACGGTCATGTGCTCGAATTTGCCTTCGCTCTGTCCGTGACCGTTAAAGTCGAAACGGATGCTTGCTACGCCTTTCTTCAGCAGATTCTCGGCGATGTCCTTCAGCAGAGGCTCGTTCTTGTTACCCATGAATCCGTGTGCGATGATAACCATCTGACATTTCTGTCCCGGTTGCAGTTCGGGCTTCTGAACGATGGCCGACAACATACCTACTGAGCCTTTCACCTGAATGGTATCGGTCTTTGCCGACAGATTAAGCGCGATAAGCGTCAATGCTGCTAAAATTGTACTTTTTATTTTTCTCATTTTTTATGGTATTAAAATTTCAGTGCAAAAATACTATTTTTTTGAACTTTCAGGAGTAGTATTTTGTAAAAATCTTTTAGAAAGTTTTGCTTCTTCTGCCGTTTTTATTGTATCTTTACGAGCCAAAAATTTAAATAAAATGATACAGAAAACATTAGTAATACTGAAGCCAAGCTGCCTGATGCGCGGCTTGATAGGTGAGGTTACGAAGCGATTTGAGCAGAAAGGCTTGCGTTTGGCAGGCATGAAGATGTGTCAGTTAACCGACGAGCAGATGAGCGAGCACTATGCTCATCACGCAGGGAAGCCATTCTTCCAGCAACTGAAGGATGCCATGACCGTTACTCCGGTGGTTGTGTGCTGCTACGAGGGCGTTGATGCCGTTGAGGTTGTAAGACAGCTGGCAGGCCCTACAAACGGCAGAAAGGCTGCTCCGGGCACAATCCGCGGCGATTTGTCTATGTCTTTCCAGGAGAACATCGTTCATGCAAGCGACAGCGCAGAAGCCGCTGAGATTGAGTTGAAACGCTTCTTTAACGAAGGCGAGATATTCGACTACAAGAAGCCGGGAATGGAGTTCATCTACGCTTCAGACGAGCTTTAAACGCATTTTTCGTGACGAAATAGTCCGAATCTTCTTTCTTGGGAGGTTCGGACTCTTTTTTTGTGATTGTTTTTAATTATTATGCACTTTTTCTGAAAAAAATCTGCAATTATTTTGGCGGAAGAAATAAAACCTTTATATTTGTACCGTCATATTTAACTATGACACTATACTTGCAAACATAAATCGCTGATAGGAAACGCTATATGTACAATCTGATTCGGCATAATATAGAAAAACAATTACTTAAAAAAACAGATTATGATTACAATCAAAGACCTCACCTTCGGCTACAAACGCTCTGGCGAAAACGTGTTCAACAACTTTAATCTGGAGATGCACGACAACTGCATCTACGGGCTTCTGGGCAAGAATGCCACAGGCAAATCGACCTTGCTCAACCTTATCAGCGGACTTCTGCTGCCAAAATCAGGCTCTGTCTGCATCGACGGACTGCCATCAGGCGAAAAGAGCAAGGCTCTGCTCGAAAAACTCTATCTCGTGCCCGAGGAATTCATGTTGCCAAACTGGTCGCTCAAGAAGTACATCGACATCTACCGCCCTTTCTACAAGGACTTTAGTCAGGAGATTCTTGATTCGTGCCTGCGCGAGTTTGAACTGCCAACCGACATGAAGCTCGCCAAACTGTCTATGGGAACGAAGAAGAAGGTGATGATGAGCTTCGCCTTGGCTACCAACACAAAGGTGCTGCTGATGGATGAGCCTACAAACGGACTCGACATTCCGTCGAAACGACAGTTCCGCAAGGTCATTGCCAGCAACATGACCGAAGGCCGCACCATTGTTATCTCTACGCATCAGGTACACGACGTTGAGACGTTGCTCGACCATGTTGCAATTATTGGTGGCAACGGCGTTCTGCTCGATTCGAGCACGATGGAGCTGGCAGAGAAATACACTTTCGGGGTGAATCCTGCGGGCGAAATTCTGTACAGCGAGAAGAGTCTGGACGGTGAAATCTGCATGGCACGACGCACTCCCGACGAGGACGAAACGCCTGTTAATCTTGAACTGCTATTCGAATATGTTAACGCAAAACGCTGAAAATCATGAAGAATCTTATTCGTTTCTTGTGGATGAAAGAACGGTTCAACCATCTGTGGACTTTTCTTGTCATTTGGCTGATAGGGACACTCTGGGTTATTGTCATGTCAGATGGAATGTTTCATCTGTTTACTTTGCCGTGGTTCATCCTCGATGTAATACTGGTATTGATATTAGTTTCCAGACTGAGTGAAGTGTGTAATGTTTTCAATGTCAAGCATAATATTCTTGTGCCAGCCAATATGTCGCAGAAATATCTGTCTTTGCTGCTGTTCCAGATGCCACTGACTGTTGCTACGGTTGTTTTGGGCTATGCGTTGGCTTTAGGTTGCGGAAATGTCTTGCTTCATTGTTTTGGCGGAAATACGATAGATTTGACGCAGGCTTGTGACTTTTTAGTGTTGGACCCAATTGCTTTGGTGGCGATGTTGCTTGGTTGCATGTGGTTGCTTACGCTCAGTATTGGCTACGGAGCCATGTCGATTTCTATATTCGTATTGCTGGCATTTGTATACATGAAGATTTTTTCTTTTGCATACGGTCATGGAATGGGAATTCAGACCATGACAATGATTTTACTTGTAAATGCAGTAATCTTACTGCCTGTATCTTGGCTTATGTTTATACGCAAGAAGTACGATAAGTTTGTCTGTTTCTCACAAAACGTAAACGGATGATTTCAACATAAATTATAACTTTTAAATACGTTTCATTATGTTACGATATAAAGCATTTCTGAAAGACGAGTCGTTGTTTATATTGATAAAGAACTGTGTGTTTTTGCTGGTGTATGCTATTTTCCTTTATTTTATTCTCACAAATTGTGTGAGAGATGGATATGTCGGGAAATTGTCGATGTCTCCTTTTTTTAGCGGAGTTTTTATTGCACATATCTTTGTGCTTATCCCCCTAATGGGAAACAAGACAATACAGTTGCTTCCTGTTTCGGTAAAAACAAAATATCTGTATGTGTTGTTACATCCGTGGGTGGCGTATGTGGCATTTTTGCCGATGGCAGCGGTTGTGGATTATCTTATTACACGTTATTTTGTTGGCGATAGCTGCTCAATTGTTATAACTTTGCTCACACCAATGTCTTGCTTGAAGTTCATGTATTTAGAGACGATTTCCTTGTTCTTTGTTTTTCTGTTCCGTTCAAATATCATTCGTATTGGATGCGCTGTAATTCTTGTCCTCTGGACTGGTGTATCCAAAGTGCCAGAAGTATATGAATTCTTGGAGAATGGTATGGTACAGGTATTTATTTTCTTGCTGGTGGTAGTGTTGAATGTGGTTAACTACAAGCTATTCAAACGCTGTCAGCCAGCAAATAACGGTCTTTTAATGATATGATTTCATCCAACGAAAAGACAATCTTCGGCAAGGTGGCATATCTCATCTGCGAGGAGATTCTGAAGGGCAACTACAACGAGGAAGACCGTATTCCGGGCGTGCGCGACCTTGCCGCGACCTACGAAATCAATTACAATACGGTAATCCGCGCTATGGAGGTGCTGCAACGCGAGGAGATTGTGTACCAGAAACGCGGCATCGGCTATTTTGTCTGTACCGATGCCAAGAAACGACTGCGAAAGGCTCAGCGCGAGGAATTCATGCAGAAGACTCTGCCCGAAATCTTCCGTCAGGCTCGTCTGCTGGGCATCGGACTTGATGCCATAGCCGAGGCGTGGGAGAAAACGAAATGACATCCGTGTCTCTCTTGAGGCATACGAAAAAAAGAATCCGCAACATCTGTCTGTAAAAAGATGCTGCGGATTCTTTTTTATTCCTCCTCGGGAGCGTCCTCTTCGAGATTGCCCTCCCACAGATATTTTCGCGTTTCGCTTATAAGAACCTTCGAAAGGAACACGAGCGACAGCAGGTTAGGTATCGCCATCAGCGCGTTGAAGCAGTCGGCAAGGTCCCACACAAGTTTCAGATTCAGCACAGCACCGGAGAAAACGGCTATAATCCACAAAACTCGGTAACTCCAGATGAACTTGTGCCCCAGCAGATATTCGATGGTCCGCTCGGCGTAATAGCTCCATCCCAAGATGGTTGAAAAGGCAAAGGTGATGATGCCGAACGTTAGGATTGGCGTTCCAAGATACGGAATCTTGCTGAATGCGACCTTGGTCAGCGCGCCGCCGTCGTGATAGTCTATATCCGGAAATGCAATAATACTGCTAACAAGCATGATGCCAGTGATGGCACATACCACCACGGTGTCCCAGAATGTTCCCGTAGACGATACCAGAGCCTGACGCACCGGGTTGCGCGTGCGTGCTGCGGCCGCTGCGATAGGGGCAGAGCCCATTCCCGACTCGTTGCTGAACAATCCTCGTGCAATGCCGTATCGTGCTGCAATCATCACCGTAGAGCCTACGAAACCGCCGCCTGCCGCCTGCGGATGGAATGCAGAATCGATTATAACGCTAATTGCCTGTCCAATATAGGCGTGATTTATGCAGAGAATATAAAAGCATCCCAGAACATACATTATCGCCATAAACGGCACGAAAGCCGTGCATACCTTGGCTATGCCCTTTATTCCGCCGATGATGACGAGAGCCACCAGAATGGCCGTTATTGCGCCCGTAATCCACGCTTCTATGCCGTAGCTCTCGCGAAGAAGCATCGAAATAGAGTTTGCCTGTACGGTATTGCCAATTCCGAAGGCGGCGACAGATGTGAAAACGGCAAACATTATGGCGAGCGTCTTGCAGTTAAGCCCCTTTTCGAGGGCGTACATCGGTCCGCCGAGCATCTTGCCCTTATCGGTCTTTACGCGGTATTTAATTGCTAAAAGTCCCTCGGCATACTTCGTTGCGATGCCGAAGACGCCTGTGAGCCAGCACCACAGCACCGCTCCCGGACCTCCGAGGGCTATTGCCGTTGCCACTCCCACGATGTTTCCTGTGCCGATGGTGGCGGCAAGCGATGTGGCGAGCGCTCCAAACTGACTGACGTCGCCGTCGGCATCCTTGTCCTTCTTAACCGACAGCTTGATGCCCGTAAACAGTTTGCGCTGCGGAAATCTCAGAATTATAGTCAGATAGATGTGGATTCCCACAAGAAGTATCATCATTGGCCATCCCCACAGAAATGAGCTGATATCACCAATTATGCTTTCGAATTTTTCCATGCCTTTTTATTTGCCGAAGGTTAGTTCAACGTTGTTGTATCCAAACGAGCGGAAGAATTTTGTAAGTTGCTGTCGTGCCGTTTCTTCGGCTTTCTTTCGGTTTTGTGCCGAGAAGCCTTTCTGTAGCATCATGCGGCGCGCCTTCTGATACATGCGCTCCTTGTCGTTGCCGGTCCATGAGCCGTCCTCGTAGAACGAGCGGGTGTTAGCCTCGTCGATAAAATTCTTGTCGAGCACCTTGATTGCCGGCAGACTGGCGCGAAGAGTGTCGCCCTGAGTGGTTAGCCATCCGTCCTTACATTCGTGCATGTCTATGCCTATGCGTACCGTGCCTTTGTATATGCGTGCAAGCGTGCTTGTGCCCGTAAAGAAACCTTTTTTGGTGGTGTCTACAAGTTCTTCCATATTTACCGAAAGAAACTCCCATTCGCCAATCTCCTCTATGCTTCGTATTTCCGCAGGAGTAATGTCGATGCGTTCGTCGCGCACAATCTCGAAACTCGTAGCTGTATTGTACACCATCTTCGTGATGGCGTATGCCGTGCCTATTGCGATGGCAGCCACAATGCACGTCAGTTTCCAGTGCTCGCGTGCGAATTTCACTACTGCTGCGCCCGGAATCAGCCTTTTCAGTCGTCTTGTCCACTTGTTTTCGGGCTTCTTCTCGCCATTGACGGTAGTGCCGTTGCCGACAGAAATCTGTTCTTCGGCAGCCTTGTTTTCGGGTTTGATATTGTGTTCTTCCATCGTTATTTCTTTAATTTCATTGTGTTTCCTTCCAGAATGCCGATGAGGGCATCGCCCATGTATTGCTGAGGGAATTCAACGGTTATGTCCTCTTCCTTATAGCCCATTTTTACGAGCATAGGAATGATGATGCGCGCCGCTCCGTCGCGTGTGCTCTCGATGATGCCAAGTTCGGGAATGCTCTCGATGATGCTTGCCATGCCCTGTTGCTCAAAGTTGCTCATCTCCTCGTCGCTGTAGTTTGAGCGCGAGAAAGAGACGTACTGCTTTATGCCGTTGTGGTCAACCTTTGAGCCCGACACGATGATGTGCGGTTCGGGCAAGATTACGGTTATCTTGCCGTTTGGCATCTTGCGTATGTTGTTCTCGCTGAACGAACTCATGTCAACATAGCCCTTCAGCGTGGCATCAATCGGAATGGCAATCTTGCGGTCGGCAAGCGGCAGTTTCATGCTGAATTTCTTTGCAAAGAACGAGCCGTTCAGCCTTACAACATCGTCGTGAGTGATAATCTTATGAATCTGATATTCAGAAGTATATAACTTTGAACTTTGGCTTACGCGAAGAATGAGTTGCGGGATGGAGTCGCGCGCGTCCTCGGTGGCAGGCTTGCTTTCTTCCTTCTTGCCGCACGATGCAAGCAGCACGAGCGACAGGGCGAATATCGTTTTAACAAATTTGCTCATTGTCTGGATTATGTTATTTTGGCATTATTCTGTAGAAAAAGTGGTGCAAACTTACATAAAAAAAATGATATACGTTCCAGAAGTTCGAAAAAACACTTTCTGCGCTTTCTTAAATTCTTTCCGCCATTTGCCGATTTGTCTCTTTTAAATGGTATTTTATGTGAAATTACGGAAATGTTGCTTATTTATCGTTATTTATTCTTTAATTGTATAATTTATGTGTATTTTTTAAACAGAAAGTTTGTCAGATAAAAATAAAATGCAGATATTTGCATCGTAAAATTCCATTAGATAAATCTACTAAGGATATTATAACACAAATTAAGACATTGGGACAAAGAAATTTGCTATTTAGGTGTTAAGAAATTTATATAAGGATTGATACATAAAATATGTTGAGTTTTTAGTTTTCTCATGGAAAGGATTCGTTGTGAAACGAATCCTTTTTTAATGCTGTGTAGCTTTGGATATAGCCGTTTGCTTTTCTGCGACAAATAAAAACGGTCTTTTTAAAACTTCCTTCTGAAATAATTTCTTATCTTTGCAAGCATGAAAAACAAAGATTTTGACTATCTCATTGTCGGTGCAGGCTTGTTTGGCAGCACCTTTGCATACAGGGCGCATCGGGCAGGACTGCGCTGTCTGGTTATCGACAAAAGACCTCATTTGGGCGGTAACATCTATTGCGAGGACATCGAGGGAATCCACGTCCACAAGTACGGTGCGCACATCTTCCACACATCCAACAAAGAGGTGTGGGACTTTGTCAATTCGATAGTCGAGTTTAACAGATACACCAACTCGCCGGTGGCAAACTACAAGGGCAGACTCTTCAATCTGCCTTTCAATATGAATACGTTCTACCAGATGTGGGGCGTAACTACTCCGGCAATGGCAATGGCTAAGATTGAGGAGCAGAAGATACTGGCCGTGGAGGCTCTGGGCGGTCGCGAACCGTCGAACCTCGAGGAACAAGCTCTTGTCTTGGTCGGAAAAGACATTTTCGAGATGCTAATAAAGGAATATACCGAGAAACAGTGGGGGCGAAAATGCTCCGAACTTCCGGCATTTATTATAAAGCGACTGCCAGTGCGGTTGATTTTCGACAACAACTATTTCAACGACAAGTATCAGGGCATTCCGATAGGAGGCTACAACAGGCTCACAGAGGGCTTGCTGAGAGGCATTGAGTGCAGGACAAACGTTGATTTTTTCAAGTCGGAATTCAAGGACGGCTGGCGTGATATTGCTAACAAAATGGTCTACACAGGCGCAATAGACGAGTATTTCGGCTTCAGACTTGGAAAACTCGACTGGCGCACCGTCTCGTTCAAGACGAGGGTAGAGGATATGCCTAACTATCAGGGAAATGCCGTTGTAAACTACACATCGCACGAGCAGCCTTACACACGAGTGATTGAGCACAAGCATTTTGAGATGTTCGGTCAGGAGGTTTACGACTGCCCAAAGACCGTTATAAGCGAGGAATATTCAACCGAATATTCCGAAGGAATGGAGCCTTATTACCCTGTAAACGACGACCGCAACAACGCTCTGGCTGAGCAATACAGAAAGTTGGCTTCACAAGAGCCTGACGTGCTGTTTGGCGGCCGTTTGGCACAATATAAGTACTTTGACATGGCTCCGATAATAGAGCAGGTTTTAGGGCTTGAAATAGGGTAGTTAAATAGAATTTAGAATATAAAATATCGCAATATGATGCTTGGAGAAAACACTCCTCTTGGAAATTGTGAGATACATTTAGATTGGAAACTGGAAGTGGAGAGTCAAAGGCAAAAACAGGATTTCAAAGTATAAATTCTGCCTGTTTGTTGCTTTCAAAGTGCAAAAATTGCACTTTGGAAGAATTTGCTGTTCTTCGCATTATTTAACAAGAGTATGCTGGCACTCAAAAATAAGTAGCTATAGAAATATTTTTTTGGAGACAAATAAGTATGTCTCTCTGATAGGCGCTGTGAGGTTTATTGAAAAATAATTGGTATAAAGTCTGTAGTTTTGATCAATATTAAAACTCAAAGGAGGGATTATTATGGTAATAAGACTAAATAATGTTTTAAAGAAATTAAATATAGGAATTAATGCTGCAGCAGAATTCCTACAAAAAAAAGGTGTCCCAATTCAAGATGCGACACCTAATGTTAAGATTACTGAAAAGCAATATGAGATGCTTGTTGAAAATTTTTGTGCCGATAAAAATATAAATGTTTCTAAGTCATTTGGATTAGGCACGATTGATCTTAATGGTCAAAGTATTGCAACTCGTCCTCAAAGAAAAACTAAAGAGGAAAGAAGGGAACGTGATGAACGCAATAATCAACGTAAATCTAATGGTCGTAAGCGTGTAACGTCTATTGAATCGAGCAATACTCTGGTTGCGATTCGGGATATTTGGCAACGTTTTGTAGATATTCAAGAAAAGCTTATTAAACTGCGTTGCTCTCCTATTTCAATAATACCAGAAAGTATAGAGGTTGATAATGATAAACTCTATGTGACTGTAGATGAAAGTCGTAACGAACAGCAATTGGATTCTATTTTGAAGGGTAAATTAGAACTTGATTCATATGATCTTGAATCTGGTTATATTCTTGTAGATGAATCAAAGTGGAATACTTTGCAAGAAACGGAACTGGAACAAGTCAGAAAAGGCCTTTCTGAGTGTTATGTTGAGCTTGATACCACTCCTGCAATAAATGTCATTATCAATTACGGTGGTGACATGGAGCGTTCTGACCTGTTGTCAATTGGTGAGTTGCATCAAATGGATTCAATTCTCAAAGATGGGAATCTCGTTGAAGGAACAATAGACGATAAAGCTACTTTTATATCCAAAGTACGCATTGATCTAGAAGGTTATATAAAGTATCTTTTTGGTGAGCACTACGTTACATACGAGAAAAAGAAGAAAAATCAACAAGAGTCCAAAATTATAGAATTGTTAGAATATCATAACCAATATATACCATGGGATGTGATGCAGCAATATTCTCATATAGGCCTAAATTGTAAACAATATACTCTTATTTTTAAGATAAATAATCCGAAAGCAAAAGAAAAACTGAAAGATTGTTATGACTGCTATTCCCCGAATACTGATACTTTTGAATTTTGTCGTAGTTTTACTAAAAATAATCCGTGTCATAAGGATTATGTAATTGAAGTAAACGATAATATCCAAGCCTTTATGAATGAAGCAATGATTTATTGCTCGAATGACGATATTGAAATAGAAATTCTGTTTGGGTATTCTATATCAAAACATCAACTTGTAAAATCGAAATTTGCAGAGATTGGACAATATATCAGAAACAAAGGTGTGGGGTGTAGTTTCAATGATGAAACAGGAGCAATTGGAATTGACTTCAACTGGAGGACAGACAATATAGACGAGATTCTGTCTGAAATTGAAAGTAAAAATCCTTTTGTAAAGGTAAACGTTCATGATGAACATCGTTTTAAGTGTTCTGTTAATTCTCAATTAGTTGGTTATGACTCACTGAAGCAAGTTCTAGAGGACAAATATGATAATATAGATATTCAAAATGATAGTGTTTATCATCAAATTAAGATTCGATTACCATATCTTGAACCAGATTACTATGAGCTTAAGCGAGCACGTCTAGAAAGTGATCTGCTTCAATTGTTGGTTACAGGTATTAATGTACAGTTTGCCGAAAAAATACCAGGTAAGATACGTCTTAACGTCAGCTATAACAAAAAATCGCGATTAGAGGATCTTCAAGAAAGTATTACAGAGATGCGTAGAGCTGATTTTGGTTTTATGCTTGACGATAAGGAATTAAAGTTTGGTAAACTCTTGAAGGCAAACTATCCAGAACTAGTATTCGATATCGATGTGTCTGATGATAAGAAAGAACATATTATTGAAGCATTTGAATCAAAAGCAATAACAACTATAATTCCTGTATTAACTGGAGAATTAGAAAAAATCTCACGATTGAAGAATACCTTCACTATGGCTGCGACTGGTACAGAATTGGTAAATCCACGCTTACAAAGGTTTATTTTCAATTCTGCAGAAGCCGTGAAAACAAAGGATATCGATTTTTTGCTTCGTAGGGATGGTGTAGTTTACAGAGATTTGTGTGAGCATCTGCTCAATTCTAGAGTTAATGAGCCACAGAAAAAAGCTATTATTAAAGCTATGTATGCAGAGGATCTTGCTGTAATCCAAGGTCCTCCGGGTACTGGTAAATCAACAGCAATTGCGGAAATGATATGGCAACTTGTAAGAAAGGGACTACAGCAAGGAAATAAACGAGAAAGAATATTGCTAACATCCGAAACGAACTTGGCGGTTGATAATGCCATTTCCAGAATAGTTAATGACAAAACCAATTTGGTTAAGCCTGTACGATTTGGTGATGAGGAAAAACTAGAATCAGAAGGCCTTCAGTTTTCTATTGAACTGATGAAGCGATGGGTAGAAGAGGGTGAATCTTGTCTTATCGAAAACGAAGCAGACGAGGAAACACATACAACTGTTCAGAATAACTTGATTCTTAAAAACTGGCTTGACAATATCTCTGCAAGATCATTTAATAGAACCAATAGTAATGAAAATAATGTGTCTGAACGTTGGCGCAACTATCTTAATCATCCAAGTAGGGCATTGCGTGAAATAGTATACAATAGATACATTGAAAATGTAAATGTGATAGGTGCGACATGTAGTTCAATAGGTGATAGACGAGCAGGCAATGAGGAGTTTAATGGATTCACTTTATTCTTCCGAAATTTTTGTGAGGTGTTTAAACAGAAAAGAGGAAAAGCGAGAATAGAATTTACAACAGTAATTCAGGACGAGTCTTCTAAAGCAACTCCTGCAGAATTAGTGTTGCCTTTTGTATATGGTCAAAGAGCAATCGTAATAGGTGACCATAGACAGCTTCCTCCTATGCTTGACAAAGAAGAATTTGAAGAGACGTTAGATTATGCACAAAAGATTGCTATTGACGATAACGATAGGGCAGAAATTTGCAAGCTTAGAAAGTTTGTTGATGAACACTTTGAAGAGATGGAAGTCTCTCATTTTGAAAATCTATATAATAATATTGATGAGTCATTAAAAGGTTCTTTCAATTTTCAGTATCGAATGCACCCTGATATAAATGAAGTTATCGAACAATTCTATCGAGCAGATGGCGGTTTATATTGTGGGTTAGTAAAACCTATAGACCTTGGAGTTAACGATCATGATATGAGTAATCCTGCTTCTCGCTATCATGGAATTGATATTCCTGGATTGATAGATCATAATACTCATGTATTGTTCATTGATACAAACTCACCGGAAATGATGGATGGAACGTCTCGTGTTAATTATGGTGAAATTGAAACAGTTGATAAACTTTTGACAAAATTTGAGAAGTCTGATTCGTTCCATAGATATCTTGGTAAATTCACGAAAGAAGAGGACAAACAGATTGGCATTATAAGTTTTTATGGAAAGCAGATTAAGCAGCTAAGAATGATTGCTCATAGTCACTCAACTTTATTAACTCGTGTAAGTACTGTTGATCGTTTCCAGGGTATGGAACGAAATATAGTAATTGTGTCAATGGTTAGAAGCAATACAATTCAAAGTTCCAAGAATCAGCAACCTGATTGGAAACGTTACCCTGATTTAGGTTTTCCAAAGCAAAAATCATTAGGCTTTGCACAATCTCCAAACAGATTGAATGTTGCATTGTCTCGTGCGAAACGATTATTAATTATTGTCGGTAATAGAGAACTATTCTCATCTCTCGAAATTTATCAGCGATTATTCCTTACGATAGATTCAAATAAAAATAACAAGGTGCTAAAACAACAAGAAGTATGAGTGTAATAACAGATAAAATTAGTTCTTCAGAGTACATCTATTCAGCCTGCACTAAGTGGGGGGTGAAAAAATATATCTGTGATGTTGCATACTTTACAGAAGAACCTCTCGATGACCTGTATTATGTAATTTGCTCAATACTTGATTCTACAGAAGAAAAGTGTTATGACAAACATAGTCTTGGCATTTTATTAGGTTTTTGTATGTCTGATCAAGAATTGGATGGAAAACGTGAGGTGTATTATGATGTAGCAGAAGTGAGAATCTTTGAAGATATACTGTCAAGGGTAGAAAAAGAACACCTAGTTAAAATTGTCGGTAATGAAGTTATTCTGACGGAGTTAGGTAGGATATCTTTGAAGGAAGGTAAGCATTATCAATTCTTTATAGGCACTCAGGACGTCTATGAACATTCTATGGTGAAGTCTAGGACGCCAATGGCTATGATCATGTTCCCGTTTTATAAAGATATGGGTATCTATTCTTCTATTAAGACTAAAAAAAATATATGGCCAGAAGATGAAGAAATAGAGAAAGTTATATATTATAATAATGATCAATTAAAGAAACGAATTGAACTTCAGTCAAAAGAAAGGTCGAATATTTATTTTGCAGAATTACAGGCGTATTTTGATTTAGAGACAATAAATGTTTCTGTAGAGTTGTTTAAGGCTGGCAATGAGTATATTCCAGCTATAATGAATGGTGATTGTATTGCAGTATGTGCAACGGAGCTTCTCAATGAAGAACTCAATAAAATCAGAAAAGAAAATATTGTCCTTGAATGTTTGTTCCTGAAATTATGGGATGATAAGTCGTCTATTTTAAGCTATGAATCATTGGAGCCATACTTTGATTTAGTTGATTACGAAGAATTAACTAAAGATTCCCGTACAATATGGACAGATTCTAAACTTTTCGAAGTAATTGTTGATAGGGCAACAGCTACATGCTGGAGGAATATAACACGACATTGTAATATAGAAGTACTTAAGGAGCACATAAAAGATTATAAAGATTTTCTTGATTGGCCAATTCTTACAGAGCGAATAGATGATTCATTTCTCATCGACAGTTTCCTTATTTATCCTTGGAATTTAGAAGTCTTATCCGAGGATGTTAATAGGAAAGAATCAGTTATAGAGCAACTCATTCTATTCCAAAAAGAAACCGAAGAAGATTGGAATTGGGAAGAATTAGAGAATAGACTATCTCGGAATTTTGTTCTTGCACACCTTGACCTCGTTAAGGTGAACCTAGCTTCATATACTAATGATTCAGAGGAAGTTCGTAAAGCAATTCTTCGCTATAGTGATAAAAGGTGGGATTGGAATAAAGTAGAAAATGAGTTTTGTCTTGATTTTATATATGAGAACATTTCAATTTTAGGTGTACATTTTGAATTAGTAAAACTTTTAGACCGAGTTTTTACAAATACTGAGTGGGCATCAAAGTTTGTATGTAATGATTCATTTGCTGATATTATAGCCCAAGCGAGCAAGGGTGATGGAGTTTTGTCTTCGGCAATCTTTAATGATAAAGAATATCTATGGACAAGTGACATAATTGATTTGTTATACAAAAATGGGCTTTTGTGTTGGCAATCAACGTTGTACATGAAGGGTTTCGAATGTAATCCTTATTTAGTATGGACAAAAGAATTTTTTGATAAATACTCTGTAAATGAATTTACAGAAGAAGGTAGAAAGTATGTTTCCTCTAGGATTTCTGACATCAATATATTAATAGATTCGAAATCTTATCAATGGGACTGGGATTCAATTTCTTCTAACAAGTCCCTTCTTTCTGAAAAACTTCTGTTCTCTTGTTTCGGATCAAAACTTAATTGGAAGGTTGTATTGGCAAATCAGACGGATGCAACATTTCTGCAGACAATAAATGGCATCGAGTTGATGATTGGAGAAGATAAAGATGCCTGGACTGCATTTTCTTCAATTGCAAGCATAGACTATGTTATCAGTAAATACAAAGATTTTAAATATCCATGGGATTGGACAGTTTTAACAGAAAGAATGTTTCCAAGATTAAAATTAGAAAATTTAGGAAATAGGTTATTTGTAGAACAGTGGGATTGGACATACATCTCAGGGCATGTTGGTATCGATTTCTTGATGGATAATCTTGAAAAGTTCAGTAAGTATTGGAATTGGGAAGTATCACTGCCACGTATATTGACTCCTGCAAAACGATTTGATTATAACTTTCTTGATAAACTAGCAGTTATTCTTACAGACATACCAGGGAGAGAACGATGTCAAGCAGCATGGAGTGCAATGACAAAGCAGTATTCGTTCAGGGAACTCAAGAAGATTATCAGGGAAACAATTAGAAAACGGGAATACTGGTGGGATATGGATTATTTCTGCCGACATAAGGAGTTCTATGTGTTCCGTGATCTTGATGAATGTAGGAATATTGTTGATTGGAATATTCTCTCAAGTTCAGAAACTGTAGATGAGAGTTTTAAGTATAATCCAAAATTAGGTATTAAAGAAAAGGCATGGCGAGACGAAATCCGCAAGATACTTTCCGACGAAAGAAATCGTTGGAATTACGCTTTGCTGTCTCATTTTGAAAGCCTTCGTGACGAACGATGGTTCTTATCTCAGCACAAGGATAAAATCGATTGGAACTATATTTCAAAATTTAGCAGAGTTTTTTGTGTACGAGATGAGCAACAACTGAATGAAATTATTGAAGAATACAAAAGGTATGTAAATTTTAAATCTCTTTCCGAACGAAATGATGTAGATATTGAACAGATTATTAAAATCAATCCTCGAGCAGAATACGATTACAATAAGCTTATAGAACATGGTATAGTCAAGCCAACAATGCAGTTTGTTGAAAAAATGCCAGACTATCCATGGGATTGGCAGCTTCTTACTTCTTCAACTTCAACGTTCTATCCAACAGTCCAGTTCTTACTTTCTCATATAGATTGTGAAATCAATTGGAAATTATTATCTTTACAAAATAATCAAGCATGGTCAAACGAAGAATTGATAATTGCAGTAGCTAAAAATGATTCTATCAGTAAGCAAATTGATTGGTATTCTATTTCGTCATTGAAAGAATTTCCTATTACAAACAAAGTTTTGAGTGTTGTTCCTATTGAAGATATTAACTGGAAGTACATATCAAGTAGAAAATCTATAGTACCTTTCATTGATGATTATATAGACTACATTGATTGGAGAGTTCTATCAAATAACCAATATGTAAAATCGACCACACTAGAATTTCTAAATAAATATAAGGATTATGTCGATTGGAGTATTATTTGTAAGAAGAGTGATTTTAAATTCACTAAAGAGATTCTTGATTCGTTTGCAGATTATATTGATTGGAGTCTGGCATCCGATTCGAAAGATATATATTTCTCCAGAGAATTGGTTGACAAGTATAGAGGCAAGTGGAATTGGCCAGTATTAGTTAATAATAAAGCCTTCAGCAATACGTTTGAAACCTCAGACATGCTTTGTTCTAAACAGATTAATGTTGTGGAATTTGTCTCTAAATTCCCAAGAAGGCCGAAAGCATATCATTTTACACATATGGATAATGCTATAAAGATTATTCGTGCTATGAAACTGCAAAGTCGTAATTGTGTAGAAGGAAACTTTTCTAATAGTGCTGGAAGTAATGTCTATAGGACGGGAAAAGCTCACAGATTTGCAAGATTCTACTTTAGACCAAAAACACCTACTCAGTTTTATAATGAATGTTTAGGTAAGGATATTGATGACAACAAGTATTATAGTAGAGCGTTGAATCTTGGATTACCCAAATGCCCACTTCCTGTATTTTTTATATTTGATATTGAAGAATTGTTATCTGTCATGCCGGATTTGTGTTACTATAGCAATGGTAATATGCAAAAGGATTCATCAAGATATTTTAAGGTGGTGGATGATCCTAACAGAATTAAGGCGCGAGAAATATACATAAACAGTTCCGACACTTTTGACGAAAGGCAACAAGAATTCCTTATTGATGGAGAACTTGATTTTTCAAAACTAAAAGATGTTAAAATTTGTTGCTACGATGATTTTCAAGCAGAAATGTTAAGAAAAGAAGTTAAGGGGACAAAATGGGCGTATATAGTATCTTGTTGTCCAGAACTTTATTTACATACTAATAAGGTTCTGTATTTTAGAGAGAATAACGAAACAATTACTGTAAATACTGATTATAGATCTCCTTTTGAACTAAGAGTTGCATATAGTGGTAATCAAACTCCGACTATTGTAAATAAAGAAAATGTTATACGGCAACGTGGTAATAATATATATGTGTCATCATCTGTTGAGATAAAAAAAGACTGTTCGTTCGAGGTCTACTTTGAAGTAAGTAGTCCAAGGACAGGCAGTTGGTTGGTATATAGAAATAAATAATATATGGCTAATAACGTAACAATTATTAAAGGTAATATTTTTAATACAAAAGCACAGACAATAGTTAATACGGTTAACTGTGTAGGTGTAATGGGAAAAGGGATTGCATTAGTTTTCAAACTTAGATATCCTTCAATGTTTGAAGTTTATCAGAATTATTGCAAGCAAAAGTTAATTGCTATAGGAAAGTTATGGATATACAAAGGAGAATCATCTGATCCATGGGTCTTGAATTTTCCAACAAAAACACACTGGAAACTTCCTAGTGAGTACGAATATATTGAACAGGGGCTTCAAAAGTTTCTTGACACTTATAAAGAAAAAGGTATTACTTCTATTGCTTTTCCTCTTCTAGGGGCGAATAATGGTGGACTTGACAAAGATAAGGTGATGGACATTATGTTACGTTATCTTTCTAAATGTGATATTCCTGTTGAGATATTCATGTACGATCCTATGGCTCCAGATGATTTGTTTGAAACCTTTAAGGCAAAATGGAATGAGATACCAAATGCGGATAGAAAGAAACACCTTGGTATAAGACAACAGAAGCAAATAGACACTATTGACAAGGCTGTTAATATTGACAATGTTAAGTCTATGATTGCCCTTATCGAATACCAAGGAATTGGTCTTGTGACGATGCAGAAATGTTTTCGTCTCGTTATGAATTATCAAAAAGAACCAACTTTGGATTTGTAGTATATGTTACCATTTCAACAAGTATGCGGGGGTTGTGACTCTTGTTAGGATTAGTAGTTATAAAAAAGCAGCAAAGTCATAACCTTCGCAGGTGATGACTTTGCTAATTTAAAAACAACCAACAAAAGAAATAGATAACTCTATTTTATCTCATAAATAATAATTCTCTGTACTTTGGCAGAGTCCACATATCATCCTCGACAATTAGTTCGAGTTTGTCGATGTGGTATCTGATATCCTCGAGCAGTGGAGCTACGTTGTCGTGATATGCGATAGCTTTTTCGCGCTCGCTCTCAATCTTGTTTGCAGCCTTGCGGGCGTCAACAAGCTTCTCTACGTGCTCTGAGATGTATGCAGAGTGCTCTGAAATCTTCTCGATGATGTTCAGGTTGTTCTCGGCAAGTTTTGAAGCCTTCTCCTTAGGGAAGATTTCGAGCAACTTGTGAACATTGTCGATGAGTGAGCTCTGGTACTTTGTTGCAACAGGCAGGATGTGGTTGAGGGCAAGATCGCCGAAGATACGAGCCTCAATCTGAATCTTCTTTGTATAAGTCTCCCACTTGATTTCGTTGCGAGCCTCAAGTTCCTTCTTTGTCATTACATTCATTGACTCGAACATCTTGATTGATGCCTCGTCGAGGTAACGGTCGAAGATTACTGGGCAGCTCTTTTCTGTGTCGAGACCGCGCTTTGCAGCCTCCTCAACCCACTCGTCAGAGTAGCCGTTGCCGTCGAAGCGGATAGGCTTGCAAGTCTTGATATCCTCGCGAAGAACAGAAAGGATTGCTGTTACCTTTGGAGTGCCCTTCTCGATAAGAGCGTCTACGCGCTTCTTGAAGTCTGAAAGAGCCTCTGCAACCGCTGTGTTAAGTGCAATCATTGCAGATGCGCAGTTTGCCTCAGAACCTACGGCGCGGAACTCGAAACGGTTTCCGGTGAAGGCGAATGGCGAAGTACGGTTACGGTCTGTGTTATCAATCAAAAGCTCTGGGATAGAAGGAATATCGAGCTTCATGCCGTGCTTGCCCTTTACGATAACATCCTCGTCGTCATTAGAGTTCTCGATGTGGTTGAGAACCTCTGTAAGCTGCTTGCCAAGGAATGAAGAAACTATTGCAGGAGGTGCCTCGTTTGCGCCCAGACGATGAGCATTTGTCGCGCTCATGATAGAAGCCTTCAGAAGTCCGTTGTGCTTGTAAACACCCATCAATGTCTCAACGATGAATGTAACAAAGCGAAGGTTGCTGATAGGGTCTTTGCCCGGTGCATGAAGAACGATGCCTGTATCTGTTGAAAGCGACCAGTTGTTGTGCTTTCCTGAACCGTTTACGCCTGCAAATGGCTTCTCGTGAAGCAGACAACGGAATCCGTGCTTGCGCGCAATCTTACGCATCAAGCCCATAATAAGCATGTTGTGGTCAACGGCAAGGTTTGTTTCCTCGAAGATAGGTGCAAGCTCAAACTGGTTAGGAGCAACCTCGTTGTGGCGAGTCTTGCAAGGGATACCAAGTTCGAGAGCCTTGATTTCGAGTTCCTTCATGAATGCAGCCACACGACTTGGGATAGCACCGAAGTAGTGGTCGTCCATCTGCTGGTTCTTTGCAGAATCGTGTCCCATAAGTGTACGGCCAGTAAGCAACAAGTCAGGACGTACTGCGTAAAGACCTTCATCTACGAGGAAGTATTCCTGCTCCCAGCCAAGGTTGCTCTGAACCTTCTTTACTTCAGGGTTGAAGAATTTAACAACGTCAAGGGCTGCCTGAGAGATGGCGCGGAGCGACTTCTTCAGAGGAGCCTTGTAGTCGAGAGCCTCGCCTGTGTATGAGATGAATACGGTAGGAATCATCAGAGTGTCATCAACGATGAATACCGGTGATGCTGGATCCCAAGCCGAATATCCGCGAGCCTCGAAAGTTGAACGTATGCCACCGTTAGGGAAAGATGAAGCATCCGGTTCCTGCTGTACGAGGAGTTTTCCTTCGAATTCCTCTACCATGCCGCCCTTCCAGTCGTGCTCTACAAAGCCGTCGTGCTTCTCGGCTGTTCCTTCTGTCAGAGGCTGGAACCAGTGAGTGTAGTGTGTAACACCCATTTCCATGGCCCATTTCTTCATTCCCGCAGCCACAGCATCGGCAATGGAACGGTCGAGTGGAGCGCCATTATCGATTACATCGCACATTTTTGCGTACACGTTGGCAGGAAGATACTTGAACATCTTCTGCTTGTTGAACACGTACTTTGCAAAGTACTCTGAAGGTCTCTCTTTTGGAGCTTCAACGTCGAGTGCTTTCTTTTTGAAAGCCTCCTCAACAACCTTGAATCTTAGTTTTGATGACATAAGTCAATTTTTTATTGATTGTTAAATTTATATTTCGTTCCCTGAGAGAGCAACCAAGTCTGCTCAGGGATGTTTTTTTCTCTTTGTTTCTGAGACGGTTAGCCGAGCCATTTTTTCAGCCTTGCCATTGCCTCTTCGCAGTCTTCGCGGTTTCCGAAAGCCGTGAGTCGCAGATATCCTTCGCCGCTCGGACCGAATCCCACTCCCGGAGTGCTCACCACGTTTGCCTGATACAGCATCGATTCGAAGAACTTCCAGCTTGGCATGTTGTTCGGCGTTTCGAGCCAGATGTACGGTGCGTCTGTTCCGCCGTACACGTTCAGTCCTATCGAACTGAGCGACTCGCGCATTATCTTGGCGTTGGTCATGTAGTAGTCGATGGTTTCCTTTACCTGCTTCTTGCCTTCGGCAGAGTAAGTGGCTTCGGCTCCGCGCTGTGTAATGTATGATGTTCCGTTGAACTTGGTACACTGACGGCGGTTCCAAAGTTGGTTGAGAGGAATTCGCTTGCCGTCGATTGTCGTTGCCGTAAGTTCGTTAGGCACAACGGTATATCCGCATCGTACGCCAGTGAATCCGGCTGTCTTTGAGTATGAATGGAACTCTATCGCAACCTTTTTCGCTCCTCTGATTTCGTATATTGAATGTGGAATTTCAGGATTCTGAATGTATGCCTCGTATGCGGCATCGTACATTATTATCGTATCGTTTTTCAGAGCGTAGTCGACCCATTTTTTCAGTTCGGCTTTGGTGATGACCGTTCCTGTTGGGTTGTTAGGATAACACAGATATATTATGTCCACTCTCTTGTCGGGAATCTGTGGCACGAAGTTGTTTTCCTTGGTGCATGGCATGTAAACGATGTTTGTCCATTTTCCGTCGATGAGGTCGCCCGCTCTTCCGCACATAGCGTTGCTGTCGATGTAGACAGGGTAGATTGGGTCGGTTACTCCTATGCTGTTGTCAAGACCGAGGATGTCGCCTATGTTGCCTGTATCGCTTTTTGCTCCGTCGTTGATGAAAATCTCGTTTGGTTCGAGATGAATGCCGCGAGGAGCGAAGTCGTTCTTGATGATAGCCTCTTGCAGAAAGTCGTATCCGTGCTCAGGACCGTATCCGCGGAATGTCTTTTTGTCGGCAAGTTCGTCTGTTGCCTTGTGCATTGCCTCGATTACAGCCGGTGCAAGCGGCAGTGTTACGTCGCCAATTCCAAGTCGGATTATGTTTGCTTTTGGATGTGCTATTTTAAATCCGTTTACCTTTTTGGCGATATCAGAGAACAAGTAGTTCTGTGGTAACTTCAAGAAATTTTCGTTAACTAATGCCATATACCTATTTTCTTTTATGTGTTGTCTTGTTTGCGTTGTTTTTATGCCTTCAGTTCAATTTCTCCTTCGAAAACTGTGGTCGTCGGTCCGGTCATGAAAACGTGATTCGATTCCTCGTCCCATTCGTAGAGCAACGTTCCGCCGTCCATTACAACGTGCGATGTTCGTCCTGCCTTTTTGTTAAGAACGGCAGCCACGGCTGTGGCGCATCCACCTGTTCCGCAGGCGAAGGTTATTCCGCTTCCGCGCTCCCAAACTCTCATTCGCAGCGAGCCGTCGGGCATTACCTGTACAAACTCAATGTTGCATCGCTGTGGAAATAACGGGTTGAATTCGAGGTTTTTGCCTTCCGAAGCAACATCTACAGAATCGATGTCGTCGACGAATGTAACGAAGTGGGGATTGCCCATGCTTACAAACGTTCCTGTGTATTCCTTTGTGTCGGTTTTTACGGTTCCGGCAATCATCTTTCCGGTTTGTGTTGCCAACTGATTCTTGTCTTCGAGAATCGGCTCGCCCATATCCACTCTTCCGCTCACAACCTTGTTGTCAGAGTCGGTATTAACTTGTATTTTTTTGATTCCCGACAAAGTCTCGACCGATATTTCTTTCTTGTCTGTCAGCCCCTTGTCGTAAACGAACTTAGCAACGCATCTCACGCCGTTTCCGCACATCATGGCCTCCGAGCCGTCGTTGTTGTAAATGTGCATACTGAAATCGGCAATCTCACTGTCACCAATCAGAATAAGGCCGTCTGAACCTATACCGAAATGAGGCTTGCTCCATTCGATAGCCGTTTGCGACGGATTGCTTATCTGGTTCTCGGGAGTGTATACATAAATGTAATCGTTTCCCGCTCCATGCATCTTGGTGAACTTTATCATCATATAACTCTGTTTCGTTATCAAAAAATTACTTTTTACGATGCAAAAGTAGCAATTTAATTCAATTTCTTGATTTGTTCTGTCTTTTTAATTGTAGATTTTCTTGTTCTGCTTTTAATTTGTAACTATTCTGCTTAGATTGATGCTATTTTGTAACGAAATCGCATTACTTTTTATACAAAATGTAATTTGATACTCAATCTTTAGCTGTAATTTTGTAAGATAATCTTGTTTAAGACTATCATTTTGAGTTTTATTTCAAGAATAAAATATCTTTTTGTTAGTCTATAAACCTTTTTGTAAGAGGTGTGAACTCCTCGATGCGCCTGTCGCGGAGGAATGGCCACCATCTTCTTACGTTTTCGCTGCGTTCAAGATCGATTTCTGTCAGAATGTCTTCTTCCTTGTTTGACGATGCCTGAACGATGAATTCGCCTTGCGGACCGGCAACGAAACTGCTTCCCCAGAATTGGATTCCGTTTGTCTGTCCCGATGGGTCAGGTTCGTGACCAACGCGGTTTACGGTTATCACTGGCAGGCCGTTGGCTACGGCATGGCCGCGCTGAACGGTTATCCATGCCTCGCGCTGACGGGCTTTCTCGTCGTCGGTGTCACTGCTCTCCCAACCAATGGCGGTTGGGTAAATCAGAATCTCCGCACCCTGAAGAGCCATCAGTCTTGCTCCCTCTGGATACCACTGGTCCCAACATACCTGCACTCCGAGTTTTCCTACAGATGTCTGGATAGGGTGGAAGCCCAAGTCGCCTGGGGTGAAGTAGAATTTCTCGTAGTATGCTGGGTCGTCGGGAATGTGCATCTTGCGGTATTTTCCGGCGATGCTACCGTCCTTCTCGAAAACAACGGCTGTGTTATGATACAATCCTGCGGCGCGTTTCTCGAAAAGCGATGTAACCAGCACCACGCCGTTCTCCTTGGCAACCTTGCTATAAAACTCGGTATCCTTGCCTGGGATTGGCGATGCCAGATTGAATAAATCGACATTTTCAGTCTGACAGAAGTACAGGCTGTTGTGAAGTTCTTGCAAAACAACGAGTTGTGCGCCCTGCTGTGCAAGTTTTGCTATGCGTTGTGCAAGTCGGTTGCAATTGTCTTCGACGTTTGCAGAATTGGCTTGCTGTATTATTCCTACTTTTAACTTGTTCATTTTCTTTCGTCTATTGTATCAGAACTCCCTTCGGAAATTGCATTGTGCAACAATGAAGTGAGCCGTGTTGTTTTATAAGAGGTGTGCAGTCTATGCCCACAATTTCATATTCTGGAAATGCTTGCTGAAGCACTTCCTTTGCCTTTTCGTCATTATCTGGCTGATTATATGTAGGGTAGAGCACCGCCTTGTTTATAATCAGAAAGTTGGCGTATGTTGCAGGCAGTCTTTCGCCGTCGAACACAATTTCGTCTGCCATCGGCAGCGCGAGCAGTCGGTACGGATTGCCGTCGGATGTCTTGAACTGTTTTAACTGTTCTTCCATCTTGTTGAGTTCTTCGAAATGTTCATCGTCTTTGTCGGTGCATCTGACATAGACGATTGTATCGTTAGGGCAGAGACGTGCGAGTGTATCTATGTGACTGTCAGTATCATCGCCGCTAAGATATCCGTGGTCGAGCCACAGCACGCGCTCAACGCAGAAGTCGTGCTTCAGTTGGCTTTCAATCTGCTCTTTCGAGAGCGTACTGTTTCTGTTTTCAGACAGAAGACATTCGCTCGTTGTAAGCAGAGTGCCACATCCGTCGCTTTCGATAGAGCCGCCTTCGAGCACAAAATCCTGATTGTTGCAGTATTTTCCCCAGAAAAATCCGTTATTATATAAGGTCTTGTTAATCTGATTGTCGAGGTTTGCGGCAAATTTCATTCCCCATCCGTTGAAGGTGTAGTCCATCAAAAGAGGTGATTCGTCGGAAATTACAGTTATAAAACCGTGGTCTCTTGCCCATGTGTCGTTTATAGGCATTTCGGCAAAAGTGATGTTTGCAAAAACGTGCGAAGGAAAAGTTGCGCTAAGCTCCGAGCGTACACTCTCGACGTCGGCTGCCACGATGAGCAGATGCTCGCGCGAGGCTATGTTGAAAGCCATCTTTTTGTAGCAATCCACCACCTCGTCCAATATATAGTTCCAGTCGGTATCTTTGTTAGGCCACGTTAACTGAACGCCGCTCTGCGGAAACCACTCGGCTGGCAGAAAACGTTTGGGCTTAACGGTGTCTTCAACAATGTTAAACTTCAAAGTGCTTATTTTTGCAAAGTCATCTTCCTTTTTGCTATATGTAAGAGCCATATTTTGTTGTTTTGAGCACAAAGATAATGCTATTTTTTAAATGGTGCGAAAAAAATTTGTTGTTTCAAAATAAAATGGTTACTTTTGCGCCAAATTTAAGTGGAGGCAATATCTTTATTGCTTTCGCGCGCTACAAATAAGGAGCGAATAAATGATAATTAAGGAAATTGTGAATGCCCTTGAGAATTTCGCGCCTCTGCCATTGCAGGAAGACTATGATAATGCCGGCCTGCAAATCGGATTAACAGAGACGGAAGAAGTTACAGGGGTATTGTTGTGTTTGGACGTGACCGAGCCTGTGATTCGGGAGGCGGTTGAGAAAAACTGCAACCTAATAATCTCGCACCATCCGCTGATTTTCAGAGGTGTGAAGCACATAACCGGCACAACGTATGTTGAACGCTGCATAGCTATGGCAATACGTAACGGAATCTCTATTTATTCGGCACATACAAATCTTGATTCGGCAAAGAACGGGGTTATGTACAAAATGGCCGAAAAAATCGGACTTGCCGATTGCGAGATTATCAACCCACGCTTTGCCGAAGGTTCTGGCGACGGACTGATTGGAAATCTTCCGACTCCGCTTTCGGCTGAAGATTTTGTGAGATTTCTGAAACGTACGTTCAACGTAAAGGCTCTGGCGCACAACGCTTTCGGCGGAACGATAAGAAAGGTTGCCCTCTGCGGAGGAGCCGGCGCGTTCTTAATTGGCGATGCGTTGAGAAGTGGGGCAGATGCCTTTGTTACGGGCGAGATAAAGTATCACGATTATTTCGGCTACGACGACAAAATGATGCTCTGCGCACTCGGACACTACGAGAGCGAGCAGTTTACGACAGAAATATTTACATCAATTATAAAGGAAGTGGATACAAACGTACCTGTCTTTGTGACAAATGTAAACACTAATCCTATAATTTATTTATAAAATGGCTAGAGAAAAGAAAGAGGCAGAAATGTCGGTAGAGGCAAGATTGAAAGCCTTGTATCAGTTGCAGACACTGTTGTCTGAGATTGACAAAATTAAAACTTTGCGTGGTGAACTTCCTCTTGAGGTTCAGGATCTTGAGGATGAAATCGAGGGTCTGAAGACTCGTATCGAAAAGGCTCAGAGCGACATCGAGGCATTGGACAATGCCATTAAGGAAAAAGAGCATGCCATAGGCGAGAACGAGGCAATGATTGCCCGTTACAAGTCGCAGCTCGACAATGTTCGCAACAACCGTGAGTACGATACTCTTAACAAGGAGATTGAGTTTACGGGTCTTGAAATTGAACTTTGCGAGAAGAAAATCAGAGAGGCAGGCCAGAGCATCGCTCAGAAGCAGGACGAAATCAGCCGAAGCAGCGCGCTTCTTGTTGAGCGCGAGAAGGATCTCGACGTAAAGCGTACCGAACTTGAGGAAATCGTTGCCGAGACTAAGGCTGAGGAGGAGTCTCTCCGTGAGAAGGCTAAGAACCTCGAGGCTTCATTCGACGACTCTCGTCTGCTCACTGCTTTCAAGCGTATCCGCAAGAACAGCCGCAACGGTCTTGGTATTGTTTATGTTGAGCGTGATGCGTGCGGTGGTTGCTTCAACAAGATTCCGCCACAGCGTCAGTTGGATATCCGTATGCGCAAGAAAATTATCGTTTGCGAGTATTGCGGTAGAATCATGATCGACCCAGAACTTGCTGGTGTTAAACTTGATACTGCATCGGCATCAGAGGAGAAGCCAAAGAAGAGAAGCATCCGTCGTCGTAAGACTGAGGAGTAATTCTATCTCATTTCAAGAAATATTCAAGCCCCGCGACTTTTTAGTTGTGGGACCTTTTTGTGAAGTAGTAAAAAAACTTCTGTGAAAATTTTGCTGGCTGAAAATTATGGTGTATTTTGGGGACATGGGAGATATGACCATTGAAACCAGCCCGCGAAGCTGGGTCCCCTTAGTCTTGATTTAGACTATTGGAGAATAGCCGGTGATTTTTTTCACTGGCTATTCGGCTTTTTAAGAAAATCGCGCTTTTTTCGAGTGTAAAAGCCGAAAAATGCGCAATTTTGTCTGAAGGTAAACTTCCGTAAAGTCATAATTCTTCGTAAAATGGAATATCTTTTACAAAGGTAAATTGTTGTGTTTCAGGATGTAAATAGCAACAATAATGTTGTAAACCGTTGCTTACAATCAGCCATTTTACTTTTAAAACAAAGTTGTACGAACATATCTGCTGAAAAACTTGCTGAGTAATCGGCACGGTTGCCGCCTTGTACTCGATAATCATCCTTGGCTGCATTTTTATATCGTACAAGACCGAATCGCATCGGCGCGTCATGCCGTTAAGCGTTATCGCCATCTCGTTTGCCATTAGTGCGGCAGGGTAGCCTTTGTGCTCAATCAGATAATGAACGAAATGCTGTCTTACCCATTCTTCCGGAGTCAGCGCCACATATTTTTTTCTTATGACATCGAAAATCGCAGGCTTGCCGTTCTGCTTTATCACTTTGTATTTAAAAGGTGGAAGATTGAGTTGCTTCATAAGAATTTTTTGTGTATGTTTGCATTTCTAATTTTTCGTGGCAAAAATACGCATAAATTACAAAATGGCAAAGGATATAACATATCAAGAAATAATAAAGGATGTTAAAGACGGCAACTTTGCGCCAATCTATTTTCTGATGGGTGAAGAGCCTTACTATATCGACCGCATCTCTGACTATATAATGGATGTGGCGCAGAAGCCAGAGGACAGGGAATTTAATCTCACCATCGTCTATGGCACGCAGGAAACTCAGATTGGCGATGTTATAAACGCCTGCAAACGCTATCCGATGATGGCAGAACGGCAGGTGGTCGTGCTTCGCGAAGCCCAGAATGTTAAGGATATCGAAGCTCTCGAATTTTATCTGCAAAAGCCAATGCCAAGCACCGTTCTTATAGTGTGCATGAAGGGTAAGACTTTGGACAGAAGAAAGAAACTGGCTCCGATAATTGCAAAGGTTGGCGTGCTGTACGAATCAAGGAAACTCTACGACAATCAACTTCCCGATTTTGTGAAGGGATGCTGTCAGCGTCGCAAGGTTCAGATTGATGCGCAGGCTCTGAATCTGATGTGCGAATATGTTGGAAATGACCTAAACCGCATGGACGGCGAGATTGAAAAACTTGCATTGACAATGCCGTCTGGCAGAAATATTATTCGTCCCGAAGATGTAGAAAAGAACATTGGCATAAGTAAGGAATTTAACGTCTTTGAACTGCGTGATGCTCTCATTAATAAAGATGTATTGAAGGCTAACAGAATTGTAAACTATTTCGAGGCTAATCCGAAATCCAATCCGTTGGTTCTTACAATCGGAGCACTGTATTCGTACTTCTCAAATTTGATGGTTGCCTATTATGCGCCGCAAAAAACTGAAGCCGGAATTGCACAATTTTTAGACATTAAGGGTGCACCCGGTCAGATACGATATAGGGTAGAACCATACCTGAAAGGGATGAGGGTTTTCAACGGTGTTAAGTGTATGAATATAATTGGTGGCTTGAGGGCAACGGATGCAAAATCGAAAGGCGTAGGGAATGGTGGTGCTTCAGATTCCGACCTTCTGCGCGAACTTGTTTATTATATTCTGCATTAGTTTTTGGTGTCGTTATCTTAGTGTAAAATTTCGTAATCTCTATTTCGGGGAAAAATCCGAACAAGAATCTCTGCCTGTATTTTGATGAATATTGGCAGAGATTTTTCTTTTGTTCGTTCTGAAGAGTTGAACAAATGTAAAATCTGTATTTCTGTGCTCCGAAAATGTGATTTTCGGGATGTTTTATGGTGGGGAAGTCGTAAATTCTGCTTAAAAATGATTCTGTTTTAGTCTATTTTGAGGATTTGGATAGGTGGTTAAAAATGTGCTTAAAATACTATTCTGTAACGGATTTCTGTAAATTCAACATGCATGAGATTTTAAAATTTGAAGTCGGAATGAACGGTTGTTCGGATTTTTCAAAATTTAAATAATCTGATGAGTTTTAATTATTTGAATTTATGTTTGTAAAGTTATAATAGTATTATATTACATTTGTTAAATGTTTATGTGGTTAACAAATGTAAATAATAAAGAATTGAATCGCACTTTTTGTAATATTACAAATGTAAAATATATTAAGCTTTTATATTAATTTACATTAATAAACATAAGTAAATTTATATTTATGCATATTTTTTCGACGCTTGTAATTCGCTGAATTATATTGAAATAACCTGTTTTATTAGTCTGTTTTAAGTGCTAAATACTTGTAAATTATTCATTTTGGTTTATATTGCTTGTAAAATTGGGATAAAATGACTTTTTATACATCTGTAACATCTTAATTATGTGTGTTATACATATTATTTAAGGTCTTATACATCAATGTAATTTACAAAACTATAGCTTATTATTTTACATCTGCAAATATATAAAGTAAAAACAAAACAATACATTTGTAAACAATGTGAATTTGGTATAAATTTATACATGTAAAATTTTGTTAAGTTGTAAATTATGCTTACTTTTGTAAAGTTTTTCAAAAATACAGTAAAAAATGAAGGATCGCATAAACCACATAATGCAAGTAAAGGGTTTGAGCCCTAAAAGTTTTGCCGAGGCAATTGGAATTTCTCAGGCAAGTTTGTCTCATATACTTTCTGGGCGTAACAACGCTACCCTACCAATAGTCCAGAAAATATTGAAGCGTTTTCCTGACGTAACATTCGATTGGCTGGTTGAGGGCACAGGAGAATATGCTGCCGCATCTGGAAATCTGCTTAACGCAGATACATATAATAATGGTGTAAATTCGTCGACCCCTGACGGGGATAATACACCTTATTGTATAAATCCGGTAAACGACAGCGTACATAATGGTGTCTCGCAATCACTTTTCGAGGCTGCGCCAGAGGCGCAGATATCAGACAGTACTTACCAACAGTCTGGTTCGTCATCGCTTATTAACGATACGAAGTCTGCACAGCAGACCAATGCTTATTCACCTCAGCTTAGCGATGTGTTCGCTGGTGGTCAGAAGCCGATGGCAGGCGTTTATCAGCAGGAATCAAAAAAACAAAAAATATACAATAACTATTCGGTTGATTCGCAGCATAACCAGCAAGGGGAACCGACGAAGAAAAACGGAACTGAGCCGTTGAATGTACAGAACATCAATCCTAAGCAGTTCCTCAGACAGATTACTGAAATTCGCGTATTTTTCGACGACGGTACTTACCAGATTCTGTATCCGGGAAATCATTGATATTTGTCGCTTCAAAAAAAGACGGAACACGAAAATGAAAAATATCTGTGCACTTGTTTGGCTATATTTGTAAAGCAAAAACAAGTGCGCTTTTTTTGTACTACGCGCTAATTGTAATATCTTTGCAACCAGCAAAATTAAACAAACTTTTTATGGTAAAGAAACATATTCTCGATCTGAAGGTTTCTGCTAATATTAAGATGAACGACAAGTTTATTTTACTAAAGTTGACTTCAGGTGATAAGTTGCCGGAGATGCTGCCGGGGCAGTTTGTCGAGGTACGGATTGATGGTAACAGCGATGTATTTTTGCGTCGTCCAATCTCTATAAATTTTGTCGACGAGGAGACAAACGAACTATGGCTTCTCATTCAGTTGGTCGGCAAGGGAACACGAACACTTGCAAAATTGAGCGAAGGCGATACGGTAAACATTGTTCTTCCGCTTGGAAACGGATTTTCGCCAGTTGTCGAGGGCGAGCAAGTTTTGCTTATCGGCGGCGGTGCCGGAACTGCACCTCTTTTATTATATGGCAAGAGACTTGTTGAAGGCGGTGCTGTTCCAACCTTCCTGCTTGGAGCACGTTCGGCTGCCGATGTTCTCGAACTCGACGAATTCAAGAAATACGGCAACGTATACGTCACTACTGAGGATGGCTCGCTTGGCGAGAAGGGCTTTGTTACGAATCATTCAATTCTGGCAAGCCAGAAATTCACTCGTATATCGACCTGCGGACCAAAGCCAATGATGGTTTCGGTGGCAAAATATGCCAAGGCTAACGGAGTGCAGTGCGAGGCATCGCTCGAGAATATGATGGCGTGCGGATTGGGCGCGTGCCTGTGTTGTGTTGAGAATACTACTGAAGGACATCTGTGCGTATGTAAAGACGGTCCTGTTTTTAATATCGAAAAACTACTATGGCAGATTTAAGTGTTAAGTTGGGCGGTCTGGAACTGAAGAATCCGGTGATGACCGCGTCAGGAACATTCGGCTACGGATTGGAATTTGCCGATTTTGTTAATCTCGACGAAATCGGCGGCATTATAATGAAAGGTACAACAATCGAGCATCGCGAGGGAAATCCTTATCCGCGAATGGCTGAGATTCCGATGGGAATGATTAATGCCGTTGGAATGCAGAACAAAGGCGTTCATTATTTTGCCGAGAATATTTATCCGAAGGTAAAGGATATTGATACAAACATGATTGTAAACCTCGGTGGAACAACTCTTGAGAGTTATGTTGAGTGTGCCAAGGTTGTGAACGGATTAGATAAAATTCCGGCTATCGAACTGAATATCAGTTGCCCGAACCAACGCAGCACTGGCGGCGGAGGCATGGCGTGGGGCGTAGACCCTGTGAGCGCGGCCGAGGTTGTAGAAGCTGTAAGAAAGGTGTACGACAAGACGCTGATTGTTAAGCTCACGCCAAATGTAACCGACATCGTTAGTATTGCAAAAGCCGTAGAAAGTGCCGGAGCAGATGCCGTTTCGCTTATAAATACGGTGCTCGGAATGGCTATTGATATTGAAAAGCAGAAGCCTGTAATCTCTACAAAAACCGGCGGAATGAGCGGTCCGGCAGTCAAGCCGCTGGCTCTCAGAATGGTATGGCAGGTTGCTCACGCCGTTAACATCCCTGTTGTTGGTCTGGGCGGAATTATGAAGGCTGAAGATGCCATAGAATTCCTTCTTGCCGGCGCAACGGCGGTAGAGATTGGTACGGCAAACTTCATCGACCCAGCCATAACGGTTAAGGTGGCAAAGGGAATAAACGAATATCTCGACCGCAAGGGCTACAAGTCGGTAAACGAGATTATTGGACTTGTTTAAGCCTCTCGAGCATTTGCTCGTAGCCAATTCGGGCTATCTCTTCGGCATGGTCGAAGTTATAGCTTCCGAATTTGTTTTTCAGGTCGATATTGACGTAAATATCTGGTTTGTTGAGTTGTAGCGACAGATTTACGTTTGTACGCATCAAGATTGAAATGCTATCGTTTATCTGCGACACGTTGTTGCCGAGCGATTTGAAGTTCTCGAGCGTGTTTTCAACAAAACCGCTTAACTTGTTCTTCGATTTTGTCTTTTTCTTCGGAACGACCTCTTCGTTGAAAATCGTCTCGTGATGATAGTTGTCCAGATTCACGGCTACAAGAATATCGCCTTCATTTCGGGCTACTCTGTTAAGGGGTAGCCCGTTTGTTATTCCGCCGTCTATGAGTTTCATGCCTTTGTAAGTAACTGGATGAAAGAACATTGGCACGGATATGCTCGCTCTGATGGCATCGTAAAGTTTGCCCGTTCTGAAAACATATTCGGAGCCGGTGTTTAGGTCTGTTGCCGATGCGCAGAACGGAATGTCAAGTTCTTCAATATTTCTGTCTGGAACAATATCTTTCATAGCCTCGATAACGCTTTCACCTTTTAATATGCCACTTCTGCCAATCTTGAAGTCGGCGAGCGAGAAAACTTGCTTTTTGTTAAGTTCGAACATCCATTTCTTCACTTCTTCCAGTCCGCCGGCAGCATAGATACCTCCGATTAGTGCTCCCATAGATGTCCCGGCTATCGAGGTGATTGTGTAACCTTCGTCAAGGAGAGCCTCGATTGCCCCGATGTGTGCGTATCCCTTTGCTCCTCCGCTTGCAAGAACCAAGGCTACATTCTTTTCGTTATTGTCCATGTTCATTTTCTGTTATTGTTCTGTTTATTGTAATGAGACACAAAAATAAATATTTTCTGTTAAAAATGCAAATGATTTAATATTTTAAAACATAAATACGCTTTTTATTGATAAAATGTTATTGGTTTTGAAAAAAAAGATTTTACTTTGCATTCCGATACTGAATTTTTTTGATTAACCTGATAAAAAAGATAAAAACTCAATGAGCAAACAACAAAAGAGATATTTTCTGACAGAAGAAGAGATTCCGACTCAGTGGTATAACATTCAGGCCGATATGGTTAACAAGCCTATGCCGCCGTTGAATCCGCAGACAAAAGAGGCTCTGAAGCCTGAAGATTTGTACCCAATCTTTGCAAAGGAGCTGTGTCATCAGGAACTTGATCAGACCAATGCTTGGATTGACATTCCTGAGCAGGTTCGCGATATGTACAAATACTATCGTTCAACTCCGCTTGTCCGTGCCTACGGATTGGAGAAGGCTCTTGGCACACCGGCGCACATCTATTTCAAGAACGAGAGTGTCAGCCCGGTTGGTTCACACAAATTGAATTCGGCTCTTGCGCAGGCTTACTACTGCAAGCAGCAGGGCATAACCAACGTAACAACCGAGACTGGTGCTGGACAGTGGGGTGCAGCCCTCTCTTACGCAGCTAAGGTGTTCGGGTTGGAAGCCGCTGTGTATCAAGTAAAAATCAGTTACAACCAGAAGCCATATCGCCGTCTGATTATGCAGACTTACGGTGCTCAGGTAACACCTTCGCCATCAATGTCAACAAAGGCTGGTCGTAAAATTCTGACTGAAGACCCTAACAATCAGGGCTCGCTCGGAACTGCCATTTCCGAGGCTATAGAGTTGGCTCTAAGCACTCCAAACTGCCGTTATACTCTTGGCTCTGTGTTGAGTCATGTAGCTCTGCATCAGACAATTATCGGCCTTGAGGCTGAGAAGCAGATGGAGAAGGCTGGCGAGTATCCTGATGTTGTTATCGGATGCTTTGGCGGTGGTAGTAACTTCGGTGGAATTTCGTTCCCATTCATGCGTCATAATATTCTCGAAGGCAAGAAGACTCGCTTTGTGGCTGCCGAGCCTGCAAGTTGTCCGAAATTGACTCGCGGCGTGTTCCAGTACGATTTTGGCGATGTTGCCGGATATACTCCGCTGCTACCAATGTTCACTCTCGGACACAACTTTATGCCTGCAAACATTCATGCCGGCGGATTGCGCTATCACGGTGCGGGCGTTATTGTGAGCCAGTTGCTGAAGGACGGTCTTATGGAAGCAGTCGATGTTAAGCAGTCTGAGACTTTCAAGGCTGGTTTGCTGTTCTCTCAGGCCGAGGGAATCATTCCAGCTCCAGAAAGTTGCCATGCCATCGCGGCAACCATCAAGGAGGCAAACAAGTGCAAGGAGACAGGCGAGGAGAAGGTTATCCTCTTCAACCTCTCTGGCCACGGACTTATCGATATGACTGCATACGACCAGTATTTGTCTGGTTCTCTGCAAGATTTCGAAATTACCGACGAAGACGTTTCAAAGAACATCGCAGAGTTGGAAAAAGTAATTTGATAACAGATAAAAGTTATAAACTGAAAGGTTGCCCGTTGCGGCAGCCTTTTTTTATTGTCAGACTATCGGATTTCTGAATTATTATTGTACATTTGCCGCAGAAAAATGAATAGTAAAAAATGGAGATTAGAAAAGTAACGGTAGACGATGCCAAGGAACTGCTTGACATTTACGCTCCTTATGTGGAGCAGACAGCAATAACGTTCGAGTATGACGTTCCGTCGGTTGGTGAATTTGTAGAGCGAATAAAGAAAATCAGCAGCAAATATCCTTACATTGCCGCGGTAGAGGACGGAAAAATTGTTGGTTACGCATACGCCAGTGCCTTTAAGGAGCGCGCCGCCTATCAGTGGGCAGTCGAGACCTCGATTTATGTTGATATGCAGAAGAGGCAGAACGGAGTTGGGCGTCTGCTTTACGAAGCCCTCGAACAGCGTTTAAGAGAGCAGGGAATCTTGAATTCCAATGCATGTATCTCGTATGCCGAGGTGGAAGATGACCATCTTACAAATGGCAGCGTCCACTTTCATGAAAAACTTGGTTATGAATTAGTTGCACACTTTCATAAATGCGGAAAGAAGTTTGGCAAGTGGTACGACATGGTGTGGATGGAGAAGATGCTTGGCGAGCATAAATAACACATTTCAATAATAAAAAAGGCATGTTGTTTTTCATCGGCATGCCTTTTTATTTTGCCAGATATTCTTTTTGATGTAGTAATGTTGCAGAATCGGAAAATATTTATAATTTTGTTTCGTCATAGATGCTATACTTATCTTTTTTAGTACAAAAAGATACAAAAAAATGGCATATTTTTATTCACCGTAAAACTGATATAATGAAAAAATTAGGATTATCTATCTTGTTGTTACTTTTTGTAACTCCTTTGTTTGCGCAAGACAAACATTACAAGGATTTTGTGCAGTTGCTAAACAGTTCGGATACTGCGACTATCGCCTCTTACATAAAAAAGTGGGAGAATGAAAAGGGAAAAACAGCCGATGTTTATGCCGCATGGTTCAACTACTATATTTTGAAGAAAAGAAGTGAGCCGATTCTTTTCACGTCTTCTCAGCCTAAGGGCGAGTCGCTTGCCGTTGTAGATTCAACAGGCAATGCTGTTGCATATTTTGGAGATTTAGGAATGCACAGTGTGAATCTGAATCTTGCCATAAAAACAATAAACCCAAATCGGTCGTTAGAAGTACATAAATCCGTGGTTAAGTTTGTAAAGCCTTGAAAGTAAGCTACTTGTAAGTTCGTTTTTCTAATGGTGGTCATTAGAAAATTCAATTTGTAAAGTGTTTGTTATCAAACGGTTATGAAAGTAACCACGAAAATAGCCATCCTAATAACCGATTTGGGATAAACGAGGGTATTCTGAAGTATCCTGATAGAGCTGATTTGGCTTTTGGTAAGACTCATGTTTTGTTTTCGTGCGGTGAGTACGATATGGCTCTGAAAGAACTTCACAGGGTTCTTGACCGTTCCGTAGAAAACAACAACAGGTGGAAATGGTCGGGCGACGAGGCTATTCAAGATGGAATGACAATGTTAACGGATTCATATCAGCGATATTTTGCAGAATTGTATGATGACAAGTTGGATTCGTTGGCAATGGCTCTCGTGGACGATTTTCTTGCGCATTATCCCGAAAGTGTGTATTTTCTAAATAACAAAGGTGCTCTTTTGGCAATGAGTGGAAACGAAAAAGAGGCACTTGGCTTTTTTGAGAAAATTCATGTAATAGACCCTTCGGATGAAATTGTAATAAGCAACATCGCATTCATCAACATGAAATTTGGAAATAAAAAGGAAGCAAAAAAGTACTACGAAAAATTACTAGGAAGCAAAAATGAAGAATTAAAATCTGTCGCTGAAGAAGCGTTGAAAGATTTATAAGAAAGAAAACGAGGAAGCCTTAAAAACTTCCTCGTTTTTCTTTTTGAATGTTAATTGTTTGTCAGAGTGCCTTGTGCTTTCTGATATGCTATGTAGTTGAGGTAGAGTTGGAAATAACTCTCAACCTTTGTCTCGTAGGCTTTTTGCCATAGAGTCTGTGCTTCGAGATAGTTCGAAAGAGTTTCCATTCCAACGTCGTACGACTTTTTGCTCATTCGCATGTTTTCGGCAGCCTGTTCGAGCGATTTGTCTGCCAAATCGGCTTCGAGTTTAGCCTCGTCGAGTTTGTTGGCGCATTGGGCAAGCTCCAGAGTCATCTTCTCGCTGAGGTCGTTCTGCTCAATCTGCGCCTGCTCGTATTCGAGTTTGGCAGCCTTCAGTTTATTTATTCGCTCGCCAAAGTGGAAAATCGGAATCGTTACGTTTACAAGTCCGCCCAACGCCTTGTTGTCGAGAATCGTTTTGTTGCTGAATTCTCCGCCGTAGAAATAGTTTGCCGTTCCTATCACCGATACTTTTGGCAGAAGTTCGCTACGCACGAGTTTTACGTTCTGCTGTGCCACTTCTACCTTTTTGCTGAGCATCTGATATTCTGGGCGCGCAGAGATGTCTTGCGTGTTGCTTGGTTGGTAGTTGACTGTTGGATATTCGCTAACTACCTTTATTTCAGATGTCAGAGGCTTGCCGATGTAGTGGCAAAGGTTCATTGTTGCCAGACGGATTCCGTTTTGAGCCTTGCGCATCTGCAACTCACTCTCGTTTAGTTTCACTTTTACTTTAAGCAAGTCGTTCTGCGTAGCCATTCCGTGTTTTACCGCGCTCTGAACGTTGCGCTGAAGTTCGAGCAGAAGTTCGTTGTACTGCTTGGCAACTTTTTCGAGTTCCGAAGCCTTTACGAGTTTTGCATAGGCATCGTCGGTTTGTACAATCACCTCGCTTTCTGTAAGGCTGTGGCTTGCGAGCAGAGCCTCTTTCTTTAGTTGGTACATTTTGTATCCAGCCGTGATTTTTCCGCCCATGTAGATTGGCTGCTTTATTATCACGCCTGCCTGATAAAGCTGATGCAGATTGTATGTTAGGTCGGGCGCAGGAATGGTCATCGGCAGTCCAGACATAGTGAGGAATGTGTTGAGCATCTGCGTCATGTCGCCAATTTTTATGCGGTCGGAAAGATCGCCTTTCATTGTCGAGAAATGGGCGTTTCCCATCACCGAAATGTCGGGCAGAAAGTTGCCCTTCATGCTCTTAATCTGCAAGTCGGCTATGCCTATCTTCTTGTCCGAAGCGTTTATCTGCTTGTTGTTTTGCAGAGCCATCTCCCTGCACTGCTTTATGTTAAGCGTTTCTTGGGCCGATAGTTGTGCCGAAGCAAGCAGTGCAAGTGCTAATATATTTATGTATCTCATTATTTATCTTTTTTTTTGATGTTGAAGAAAATGGCATAGAGTACTGGCATGAACAGAAGTGTGATGCATGTACCCACGAACAGACCTCCCATGATAGCGGCAGCCATCGAGCCGAACATGGCATCGGACAGCAGCGGAATCATTCCGAGGATTGTGGTGAGCGATGCCATAAGCACAGGGCGGAATCGGCTCATCGCACTGTTTATCAGAGCGTCTATCGGAGCAGAACCGTTGTTCAGTTCGAGCGTAATCTCGTCGATAAGCACGATGCCGTTCTTTATAATCATGCCAATGAGTCCGAGCGTTCCGACAATGGCAACAAAGTCGAATGCCTTGCCTGTAACGAGCATTGCTGACACAACGCCAATCAGCACGAATGGTATTGAGCAGAAGATAATCGTTGGCTTGCGATAGTCCTTGAACAGCATGATAAGTATTGCAATCATCAGAATTATCGCCATCGGGAAGTTCTTGAACAGATACTTCATACTCTTGTCGCTCGCTTCCTTCTCGCCCTGCCATCTAAGGCTGTAGCCTTTTGGCAGTTCGATTCGTGCCAGTTTCTTTTCTATAACCTGACGAGCCTTTTCCGTTTCAATGCCAGCGGCAGGCGAGCACTGCATTCTAAGGCATCGCTGTCCGTTCCATCTTGGCACAACTGGCGTTTCCCACTTAACGTCAACGCTCTTTGCTATCTGGTCGAGTGGTGTTGAGCTCATTACAGACTCGATGATGTCTTGTTTCTCGAGTTTTCCGGTCTTTATCTGCAAAAGCAGATTCTTGTCGAGAAGTCCGGTGAGCGACGGCATTGTTGAGAACACCTGAACGTTGTTCAGATTTTCGATGGCATTGCCGTTCGAATCGAGCGTCTTGACGTAGATAGAGTTCTTGTGAATGCCTTCGTAGAACGAGCCGATTGGCAATCCGCCGGCGGCAGAAAGCAACGACATGCTCACATCGTTTCGGCTCAGGTTGAGGGCGCGAGCCGCGCTCTGGTCGTACTCAACAGTGATGTTCGGAACTTTCGGAGACCAGTCTGATGTGATAAGGCAGACTTCCGGACTTTCTTCCATAATCTTGCGGCAACTGTCGGCAAGTTGTGTCAATACGCCGGGATCAGGACCTACAAACTGAGCCTCGATAGGATATTTCTTGAACATCAGGTTGTATCTCTTCAGTTTGACATAAGCGTCGGGATAATGTGCGTTGAGGTACTGCTGAATGCTGTCCATGTTCTCGATGAGCGCTTTGGCACTCTTGAAGTCGATAATCAGTTCGCCGTACGAAACCGATGGGGTGGCGATGCTTCGCACAAGGTTGTATCGTCCCGGAGTTCCGCCGATTGAGGCTGTGATGTGCGTAATCTCATCGCGCGTCTTCAGGTAATCCTGAATGCTCTGGAGGTCTTTCTCTATTCGGGTGTAGTTTGTGCCCTCCGGCAGCTTGTACTCCATGTAAAGCTGGTCGTAAGTCATATCAGGGAAGAACTTCTGCTTCATCTGCGTGTAGCCGAAGATTGAGAGCAGCAGCAGTCCGACCATCGCAACGGTGAACACAAGTCTGTGCGACAGACCGAACATCAGAATCTTGCGCAGATAGTCGTATCCCTTTCCTGTGTAGGCATCGAAATCTGATTTTTCGTTCTGTTCGTCGTCGACGTTTTCATTGTCGTCAACAAAATCCTTGTCTGTTGTGTCGGTATCTTTTTCTTTCTTCTTCCACTTTATGTATCGGCTTGCCATCAGCGGAACGTGTGTGAGGGCAAGCAGCCAACTAAGCGAGAGCGACACGGCAAGCACTATGAATAGGTCGCGCGTGTAAACACCGGCTGTATCTGGCGACATAAATATTGGCAGAAAGGCGATGATGGCAATCATTGTTGCGCCCAGCAGAGGCATCGCAGTCTGCTTTCCTATGTCGGTAAGAGCCTCGAACTTGGATTTGTCGGGATTCTTACGATCTATAAGGATTCCGTCGATAATTACGATGGCATTATCGACCAACATTCCCATTGCAAGGATGAATGCGCCGAGCGAAACTCGCTGCATTGTTCCGCCAGCGGCAGAAAGGAACAGGAACGAGCCGCAGACAGTAATCAGCAGGCTTATTCCGATGATTATTCCGCTCTTGATGCCCATAGCAAACATCAGGATAAGGATTACGATGGCGATAGATTCGATAAGGTTGATGAGGAATGTGCCGAGGGCATCGTTCACTCTGTCTGGCTGGAAGAACACTTTGTGAATGTTTATTCCGGCAGGCAGGCGAGTCTCTTGTAACTCGTTTATTTTCTTCTCTACCTCAGCTCCCACCTTTACGATGTCGGCTCCGCTTGTCGGTGCAATCATAAGTCCGAGTGAGCGGTTGCCGTCGTAGAACATCTCGTTTCTTGTTGGCTCGGCATATCCCGTGGTAATCTGGGCAATGTCCTTCAGTCTGAGCTGGTCGTTCTCATGACCTTGGATAATCATGTTGCCAATATCGTCTATGCTCTTAAAGCGGTCGCTCACGGTAACGCGGATGCGGTTGTCGCCGTTGTCGAAATATCCGCTGTAAGTCGTCTTGTTCTGACCGTTAAGAGTCATCAGAACTTCAATCTGCTTAACGCCGAGGTTAGCCATTCTGTCTTGCAGAAGCGAGATGTATATGCAGTCCGAACGCTTTCCGTAGATGTCAACGCGGTCAACGCCGTCCATATTCATCACGTCTCTCTTCACAAGTTCGGCATAGTCGGCAAGTTCGCGGTCGGAAAGTCCGTCGCCGGTAAGGGCGTAGAACATTCCGAACACGTTTCCGAAGTCGTCGCGTACCTGAGTGGTAACGCCGTCAGGAAGTTTTGAGGTGGCATCGCTAACCTTTCGGCGCAGAGCGTCCCAGCACTGTTCAACGTCCTTGTCGGCAACCGTTGTGTTCAGTTCTACTGTGATGATTGCCATGTCGTTGTAAGAGTAGCTCTCCACGCTCGATACGTTCGGCATGGTTCGTATACTCTTCTCCAAGATGTCGGTGGCTTCGAGTTCCACCTGATGTGCATCGGCTCCCGGATATACGGCTACCACGAGAGCCTGCTTAACCTTCACTTCCGGGTCTTCCAACTTGCTCATCTGCCATGCAGCCAAGAGGCCTCCGCAGATAAGTATGGCTATCAGGAAGTAAACCAGATTCTTGTTCTTAAAAGCCCAACTACTGAAATCCATTATAGCAGCCCTCCTACGTTAGTTTGTGAATTAGCCTTTACCGGCTCAACTGTCTCTCCGTTGCTTATGTGGTGAACGCCGAACTTAACAATCTGTTCGCCAAGCTGGAGTGCGTTGCTTGTAACAATGCACTTTCCGTTGCTCAGAAGCTGCTTAATCTCAACTTCTTTCTGCTCAACCTTCTTTGTGTCGTTGTTGAATGCAAAGACGTAGCTCTTTCCGTTCTCCTCTTTCAGTGCAGAGTTAGGAACGGTAAGTTTCGTTGCTCCGTTCTCGCTGCTGAAGATGCTTACCGTTGTGTTCATGCCCGGCGATGGCATTGGATTGCCGTTGCCCACAATCTGAAGGCGCATGGTGTATAACTGGTTTGTGTTGGCTTTCTGACTGATGTTTATTAGCTTAAGGTGGTACACAACTCCCGGATATGAGTCGAATGTGCACTGATATCCGCTGAAAGTATTTCGCTTAGTGTAGGCGCGTGCCGGAATGTTAATCTCTACCTCCGGAACGCCGTTGCTCATCATTGTTACGACAGGCATTCCTGCGGCAACAATCTCGTGGCTGTCGAAGTAAACCTTCTGTATGCTTCCGCTGAATGGAGCATAAAGATATGTATAGCCAAGTTGGTCTTTGTGGTGCTTGTACTTGGCTGTAATCTGCTTCAGACCGTAAACAGCCTTGTCGTTGTTGTTGGCTGTCGTTCCATTTTCCTTGTACAGTTCCATAACTCGCTCGCATTCAGCCTTTACCTGACTGTACTCAGCCTCTGTAGCGTCGAGCTGAATCTGATAGTCGGTAGGGTCAATTCTGGCAATAAGTTGTCCCTGTCTAACTTGCTGACCTTCGGTGACGTAGTTTTTCAAAATATTGCCTGCCACTTTGAACGACAGGTTTATCTCTTCCGATGCCTTTACTTTTCCCGGGTATTGCATGCTGTTCTGACTGTCGGCATTAGTTACAACATCCAGTTGAACTATTTTTGCAACCTTCTCGTTGCTTTCTTTTTTTCCGCATGCTGTGAGTACTAATCCCATAGCAAGAAACTTAAATAGAAAAGATACTTTCATATTATTTTGTGAGTTTATAAGATTATCCAGTAAAATAATTAAAATTCTCTGCGAAGATAAACATAATATTTAACATTTGAAAGCGCAAAAAAAGCAAAAATGACGCCTAAATGTATTATCCTTATACGAAAAGTACAAAAAAATGTTAAAATTTATTGCCGATACTTTTGTATTTGTTCTATATGTATTATTTTTGTGTCGAATTGTAGAATCAAAATTTTTTGTATGTTAACAGAAAGATTACCTTTTTATTTTGTATTGCTAAACGGCAACAGTGCGGTTGGATTAACAAAGGAGATTTCTGATGGAGACTTTGTTTCTACCATAGGATTGTGTGGATTTCTCATCTGTCTTGAGGGTGAAATCCGAATCTCGCACGACGGCACTATCTATAAGATGAAGAGAGGAGATGTGTATCTAAACACATCGTCTATTATATTGCGCCTTCTAAGTCGCAGCGCAAATTTCAGGGGCGTTATTCTCGTTTCCAAGGTCGATTTCGTTATCTCGCTCGTACACAAGGCAACGAGTCCGCAGAACATTCTATATATCCGAAGCAATCCATGTATTTCGCTTGCACCCGATGCTTTCGACAAGTTCAAGAGTCAGGTGCTCGATTTGTACGACAGCATTGGCAGCGACCGTTTCATGGATAACGAGAATCAGACCGAACTGCTTCTTGTTGAACTGATGAAGGCGAAGGCGCAGTGCATCTGCTACGAGCTGTTCTTGCTTTTCTTCGGAAACCATCCGGTAAAGCCGCTTGAACTTAGCCGTGCTGATGAGATTTTCCATCAGTTTATGCTCGACCTCAACGCAAATTACAAGACAGAGCGAAAGGTTGAGAAATATGCTGAAATGCAGAGTCTTACGCCTCGATATTTTTCAAAGCTGATAAGAGACAGAAGCGGTTTGTCGCCTGTTCAGTGGGTTGACCAGACCATCATAGCCGAGGCAAAGCAGGTGCTCGAATCGACTTCTATGTCGATAAAGCAGGTTGCGCTCGAATTTGGTTTCAGCAACCAGTCGTTCTTCGGAAAATATTTCCGTCAGCACACGGGAATATCTCCGTTCCAGTATCGCAAGCGAAATGCCAGATAGAAAAGTTTAGTCGTTGAGGTAGAATTTCTCAACGGCAAAAGCAACGCCGTCTTCTTCGTTAGATAGTGTAACAAAGTCGGCAGCCTCTTTTACCACATCCTGAGCATTTGCCATGGCAACGCCAAGACCGGCATACTGAATCATTGTGAGGTCGTTGAATCCGTCGCCGCAGGCAATCATCTCGTCCTTTGTCATTCCAATCTTTTCGAGCAGAATGGCAAGGCACTTCGCTTTGTCAATTCCCATTGGGACGAGTTCGAGGAAGAATGGCTCCGATCTGAACACGTTCATCTTGCCCTTCAGATGTTCGAACATCTCTTTTTCGAGTCTGGCAAGCGGTTCTGGGTCGCCAACTATAAGACATTTAGGCAGTTCTCCTTCAACGGCATCAAGCCAGTTTTCTACTTTCATGCTCTTCATTTTGTTGAGCATTACTTCGTATTCAACATACTTGTTCGAAGGATTCTCGCAGAAGACATATTCGTTCTTGTACGAAAGAATCTGAAAATCGTTGTCCTTTGCGCATTTATATAGATAAGGTAGAAGCGAACTGTCGAGCACATTCTGATAAAGAACCTCTCCGTTGGCAAGATTGATTATTTTGCCGCCGTTGTACGACAGAATGTAGCCTCCGTATTGTTTCAGGTTCAGTTGCTCGGCAAGTGGCATTATTCCGAAAGTCGGTCTGCCCGAAGCCAATACAATCTTCAGTCCCTTCTGCTGTGCTTTTTCGAGAACCGAAAGAGTGTGTGGCGTAATTTCCTTTTTCTTGTTGGTGAGAGTGCCGTCGAGGTCGAGCACCAGAATCTTGTATTTACTCATTGTTGTCCGATTGTTCTGCGGCGCGCAGAATTAGTGTTGTTGCGCCGAGTGTGAAGATGGCTCCGTCTTCGAGTCTTACCTGTTCCTTGTTTCCAAGAATGTCGTTATTGTAGAATACGCCCACCGCGCTTTTCGCGTCGCGCAGATTGTATACGAGTTCGCCTTTTTTGTTGCGCTTAACATTTATGATGCAGTGGCGGAAATCAACGCTTGGGTCGGTTGTCTCGATAGGGCAGTTGATGTTGGTGTCGCGGTTGAAGCGTCCAATCTCGTTATCGCCCTCTCGCAGCGGAATAACCTGCTTGTATGCAAACTGATTCTCGATGACAACGATGCTGCCGAAAGCCTCTTTGTTCTCCTGCTCGTCAATCTTTTCTTCCTTGCGTGTGGCTTTCAGTTTAGACACACCAATTCGTATGCTGAATTGTTTGTTACACTCATCGCATACGAATACAAGCGACTGACCGTCTTTGTATTTGGTCTCGTCGAACAGAATATAGTTCTGACATTTAGGACACCTTACTCTCTTCATCTTATTCTTGCTTTAGAACCCAAGAATCGGTGAAAAATTTGTTTTCTCTCAACTTCTTCAGTTCGTTCAGAGCCTCTTCTTTTGAAGAATAGCTGCCGTAAACAACCCTGATGATATTGTTGCTTTCGTAAAGGTGTGTCTTCTTGAAGCCCTCGCTCTTCAGTTCCTCGACAAACTTTAGTGCCGATGTGCGTGGAACTGCGCTTGCCACAACAACGCAATACTTCTCGTCTGAAGAAATTGTTGCTGCCTCGGCTGGAACTGCTGCGGCTGTTGTGCCTGCACTCTGGTTTGCAGCAACCTCCGGCTTTGGAGTAGCCTTAATAGCAGGAGCGGCGTTTACAGTCTCCATTGGCTGCTCAAGGCTGATGATGGCTGTTGCGAGCGATTTATCCTTTATTGCGTCGAACAGCTTGCCTTGGTTGTTCGATGCGTAGTATGCTTTGTTTACATAAGTGTTCTCAACCTTGTCTGGAACAAGGAAGAAAAGCAGAATAGCGGCTGCTACGGCAACCGTATTTCTTATCCAACTCAATTTCAGATTGATGTTAATAGATTTGTTCTTGTCGTTGCTGCCAGCCTCTGGCTTCACGATTGTGAATACCGACTGGTGCGCAGCCTTGCTCTCGTGCTTCTTCTCAGCAGGCTGTGCTGCGGCAATTCTTCTCTGTGCGCTCTCTTCGGTTTCTGCAACGTCCGAAAGTGCCTTCATCTCAAAAGAACTGAATCCGTATAAATATGGTGACAATGCTCCCGCCTGATTAGGTGAGAAACTGTAAACACCATCTATATTCATTGAAAGTGTGCCGATGCCGTTAAGTTCGTATTCGCCTTCCTTGCGCAATACTTCGATTAGTTCGTTAACTTCTTCTTCAACTCTTTTCGTTGCCTCGGGAAACGAATCGTCGTACGTTTCCATATAAGATTGCACGAGCAGTCCGTCGTTCATGCTCAGATGTGCATTAAAGCCGATTGTGCGGCTTGGTGGAAGAAAGATGTTCTCTTCCTCAACACGACGCGCTGACACATGTTGTGCCAGAAAGCCTCCCAGCCCCGGCACAATTACGCAGTCGTTTGTCAACAATAAGACCTCAATATGTCTTGCTAAATTTATCATGCTGCAAAATTATAATAAAAAATCCACATTCCACCATATTATTGACCAAAAAATCCTAATTTTTTTGACTATAATATTGCCGTTTGTTTTTTTTTTCTACCTTTGCAGAAAAATAAGACGAGATAGCATTTTGCGTTTACAGATTGTTTGTTCCGCCTTAAATAAAAGAAGATGAAAATATTAAACTTTTTTTCAGGATTGGCAACGTTTTTTTGTGTCGTTTCTTGTTCTTCGGACAAGGTGACAAAACAGTCGGGAGAAGACGAGGAGGCAAAAAAACTTTTTCAGGGAGTTTGGGTTGATGATGATACCGAAGAGGCCATTTTTCAGGCCAAAGGCGATTCTATATTCTACCCGGACGGTTCGGTTGCACCTGTTTACTTCGAGATTGTTGGTGATACACTTGTTTTTAAGGGCGGAACAGAAACGCATTACAAGATTGATAAGCGTACCGAAAGCGTGGTTTGGTTACATTCTCTCAACGATGATGTCTTAAAACTGCATAAGTCTGATAGTGAGGATGATATCGTACAGTTCAAGAGCAGTTCATATTCTCCGAAAATTTATACCGAGGTAACAAAGCGCGATACGGTGCTCAACTACAACAAAGAGCGTTATCACTGCTATGTGGCTGTGAATCCAACGAAGAGAAAGGTTGTCTGCACTTCATATTCGGCTGAGGGACTGAGCGTTGACAATATCTATTACGACAACGTGATTAACATCTGCGTATATCACGGAACGCAGTGCCTTTATAAAAAAGATATTCACAAGGAGGATTTCGGAAAGATGATTCCGCCGCAGTTTATAAAGAGTGCGATTCTGAGCGATGTTGTGTTTGCCGGAATTGATGCCAAGGGCTGCAAGTTCGATGCTACAATCTGTGCGCCAGAGGGCTCGAGCTGCTATATGGTAGAGATAACCGTGGGCTTCGACGGCAAATCTTCGAGCGAGTTGCTTGAATACTGATACCGCTGAAAATCAGTCCGAAAGACTACAGAGACAATATTTGGCAGACAGCTAATCGCAATGATTATGTCTGCCTTTTTTGCTGTTTATGGGCATTGTCAGACTAAGGCCAATATGCTAAACTTTGATTATAGCCAAATTTTCAAAGAAGTAAATCCTCTTGGTTATATCGGGAATAATTTCCAAGGGCTTTACATGCTTTCGACACCGTTTACAAGGATAAAAACGATGCTTCGCGCAACATTGTAAAGGGCGTAAGCAGGGTGAAACAGAATCTTTGTCGGTTTAACGGATACATTAAGATTGATTCTGTTGGAGCAGACATTAGTGAGGATTCTTATAGACGGAGTGATGAATATGATAAAAACATCTCGCAAAAAGAATCTGAATCTTTCTGCGAGATGTTTTTTATTGCTTGTTTTCAGCGCCGTTTGACTTGTTACCTTCGGAATGGGTGTGAGGCTTGTTGCCCTGAGGCTTGCCTTTTCTGCCCTTTTGGTGGGGCTTTCCGCCACCTTGACCGCCATTTGGCTTTGGCTTGTTGTTGCCCTTTCCGTTGCGGTTGTTAGGCTTGCCGTAGTTCTTTCTTCTGCCGCGACCTTTCTTTTCTGGCAGAGGCTTGTATTCCGGTGTCTCGCCAAATTCGGCAGGCACGGGCGTTTTCTCTACCTCCTTCTCAATCATTTTCTCAATTAGGCGGAAGCGAATCTGGTCGTCCTCGCTGACGAGGGTGATGGCGGCTCCATCGCGGTTGGCGCGAGCCGTTCGGCCTATGCGGTGAACGTAGTCTTCGCTGTCGCGCGGAACGTCGTAGTTGATAACGAGCGTGATATCGTCGATGTCGATGCCTCGCGAAACGATGTCTGTTGCCACCAGAATGTCGATGTGGTTGTTCTTGAAATCGCGCATAATCACGTCGCGTTCAGCCTGTTCAAGATCCGAGTGCATCTCGGCGGTGTTTACGTGCATCTGCTTGAGCGTGCGAGTAACTTCCTTTACCTTCTGTTTTGACGATGAGAAGATGATTACGCGCTTAGGATCGTCTTTCTTTATTATGCTCTTCAGAATCTTTATTTTCTGCGGTTCGTAGCAGATGTAAGCCGTCTGCTTTATCTTCTCGGCAGGCTTTGAGTTGGCTATCTTTACCTCCTTTGGATTGTGCAGAATGTTCTTTGCCAGTTCGTGGATTTTAGGCGGCATGGTTGCCGAGAACATTATTGTCTGGCGGTCTTTTGGAGTTAGTTTGATGATGCTCATGATGTCGTCGTAGAAGCCCATGTCGAGCATACGGTCTGCCTCGTCGAGAATGAAGAACGAAACCTGCGATAGGTCTACGTTTCCAAGTTTTATGTGGCTCAGAAGTCGTCCCGGAGTGGCAACGATGATGTCGGCTCCAAGCTGAAGGCTCTTCACCTCGTTGTTGTATCGGTCGCCGTCGTTTCCGCCATAGATGGCAATGCTTGTAAGGTCGTTGTAGTACGAGAATCCTTCGAGTTGCTGGTCAATCTGCTGGGCCAGTTCGCGTGTAGGCGACATCACCACGCAGTTTATGGCATGTTCGGGGTATGAATATCGGCAAAGTTCGCTGATTACGGGCAGCAGATAGGCGGCAGTCTTTCCTGTTCCTGTCTGAGCCACGGCAATAAGGTCGTGTCCTTCTAATATTATGGGTATAGATTGTTCCTGCACCGGAGTGCATTGTTTGAATTTCATTGCATCGAGCGCGTCGAAAACGCAGTCTTCCAAATCTAAATCGTAAAAATCCACAGTGTTGTAATGTTTTGTTCTTTAAAAAAATGTGTACAAAATTATGAAAAAATATTTAAATATACTCAATAATAGACGATTATAATAACATTTAATTTGTACAGAAAAGTGACAAATGTCAAGAATTGTGCTCGAAAACATACTTTTTACACCGATTTGTATTCAATTTATGCTTTAAAACATTATCTTTGCAGCGGGTTTCACTGATACTGCGAAGACATATGATTGTGTTTTCTGGGATAATTAACGTCCAGACGCGAAACCATGGCTGCGGTCAGGCTGGATATGTTTAATTAAAGTTATTTATTTTGAAAAGAGTTAGATGGATTTTTGTTCTGTTGTTGTTCACCACATTTATCTCGTTTGTAGGTAAGGATCACGAAATCTCTGGACTGAAGGTGGGCGAGATTGCTCCCGACTTCGTAATAAGTCCGGCAGGAAACGAAAAGATGAACTTGACAGACTTAAAGGGCCACTACGTATTAGTAAGTTTCTGGGCAAGTTACGATGCAAAATCAAGATTGCAGAACGTACGTTGCAGTAACGCTGTGAAGGGGCTTGGCTCAGAGATAAAAATGGTGTCTGTATCGTTTGATGAGTATTCATCAATTTTTGATGAGGTGGTAAGGAAAGACAAACTCAACGCTGATTTGAGTTTTGTTGATACAAGAGGCACTCATTCGCCTTTGTACCGCAAGTATTATCTCGGACGTAATTTTCACAATTATCTCCTCGACAAAGAGGGCAGAGTTATTGCTTGCGATGTCGCTGCCGAACAGATAAAGACATATCTCGACTAATCTGTTTCTGAAATAAGAAGGGAGTCATCACACAAAAATGATGACTCCTTCTTTTTTACTCACGAAAAAACTTGTTTTCATTATGAAGTATATAATTGTTTCTGACATTCACGGTAGCATCTCGGCACTCGACAAGGTGCTTGCCTTCTTCGAGAGGGAGAAAGGCGATATGCTGCTTATCTTGGGCGATATTCTAAACTACGGACCGCGTAACCGTATTCCCGGCGATATAAATCCCGCAGCCATCGTTGAGAGGCTCAACGCAATGGCAGACCGTATTGTGGCGGTGCGCGGAAACTGCGACAGCGAGGTTGACCAGATGCTGCTCTCGTTCCCGATGATGGCTGATTATACCATTGTGGTTGACAACGGCAAGAAGCTCTTCCTTACGCATGGGCACAAATACGGCGAGTCATCGCTTCCGCTTGGGGCTGATGCCTTGTTCTGCGGTCACACGCACTTGTGGAAACTTGAACGCAATGCCGACGGTCTGCTTGTGTGCAACACTGGCTCTGTAACTTTTCCGAAAGGCGGAAACGTACCGACTTTTGCTGTGCTGAGCAACGGCGAGGTGTCTATCCGTCAGCTCGACGGCTCTGTTCTGAAGAGTTTAAAGTTGAAAATTCATAATTCATAATTCACAATGAATAATTCAAAATTGCTTTCATAATAGCAGAGGGCTTACAGCGAACAATTTCGTCAGAAATTGTTCGCTTGGTATATATAAAAAAGAAGGTAGGAAGAAGGTAGGAAGAAGGTAGGAAGAAGGTAGGAAGAAGGTAGGAAGAAGG
>NZ_JNKX01000027.1:56976-57523 GCF_000702225.1 Bacteroides sp. Ga6A2
AGGAAGAAGGTAGGAAGAAGGTAGGAAGAAGGTAGGAAGAAGGTAGATAGAAGGAAGGTAGACGGAAGATAGATTCAAGGTACATCCAAGCAAGCCGGAAGGTACAGGGAAGAGCTTATAAGGGTAGACTGATGGGTGAGAATCCTAATAGGATAACTCTTAACAGGAATTTGACAATGTAGCTAATTCAAAATTTAGGGTACTGCTTACTTTGTTTTTGCGAAACCGCTTCCTATGATAGCAAGTCTGTTCATATATTCTGTTAAGCGGATTTTACCTGTAAGCAACTGCTGCATCATTTAATTTACTAATCTCTTTAATGATAATCCGCAATATCCCCAAATGTATTATCTTTGCAATTGAAAAATCATAGTCAAATGAAGTTGTTGGATTTTGCAAAACATTTCGACAGCGAGGAAGCTTGTGAAAAGTACCTCAAGGAAACTCGCGAAAAAGAAGGTATAAAGTGCAGCCGCTGTGGCTGCGAGAAACAGTACTGGAACCGTTGCCACAAACGCTGGATGTGTGCCAAGTGCGGACATGAGAC
>NZ_JNKX01000028.1:0-52351 GCF_000702225.1 Bacteroides sp. Ga6A2
CAGAGAACAGAATCAAGGAACTGAAATACGATTTTTCTATAGACGACTTCGTATCGCACAACTTCTGGGCGACAGAAGCCTGCGGCAATTTCATAATCATGGCATACAACTTCATGTCGCTGTTTCGCCATGCATTGATGAACTCCGACAAAAAGAAGTTCCTCAAGACAATCCGCTACGAACTGATATCAACACCCGCATATCTGGGAAAGACAAAAAACAAGCACATTCTGTACTTGGCCAGGTCGTTGAAAACACGACGATCCTTCCTCTCGATATGGGAAAAACTAAAGGTTTTCTCTCTGCCATACAGCACCGAGAAATCCTAATGACCGATTTGGGTTTAAATAAGCATATGGGTTTCTTGCAAGATAAGTTGGTTGACTACTTGACTGATGTTGAAAATAATAATAATATTGTCAGAAATGACGAAATTTACAAAAAAATATATGCACCTTTTAATGGTCGTGATATCTCTCAAACTGATTTTGATTTAATAAGGGAGGATATTAAATACAGTTGTAGTGATAAAGTTTTTACTGAGATAAGGGGGCGGTTGAATTTTTATGAGAATAAAGGGCTTGTTGATTCAACAAAGCACAATGAATATATAGATGAAGGGTTGGAATATAAAAAAGAACCATCTAGCAGAGATGAATACCCTTTTATATTTCGATTGCCAAATAATGTTATGCTATTAAGTTTTAACTATACAAATACTGCCAGTTTGTATATACCAGAGAATAATGATGGTCATTTCAGTGTGAACTACATCCACGGTAAGTTAGAGAACCTTGATAGCGTGATTTTTGGATACGGAGATGAGTTGGATGAGAAGTATAAGGAACTTCAAAATAAGAACGACAATAAATATCTTGACAATGTAAAGAGTATAAAATATCTGGAATCGGATAATTATAGAAAAGTCTTGCAGTTTATTGAGTCTGCTCCTTTTCAAGTCTGCATAATGGGACATTCGTGTGGCAATTCTGACAGAACTTTGCTCAACACAATATTCGAGCATAAAAATTGCGTTTCGATAAAACCGTATTATCATAAGAGGTCAGATGGTTCGGATAATTACATAGAAATTGTTCAGAACATCAGTCGAAATTTCAAAGACCCGAAACTGATGAGAGACCGAGTGGTGAACAAAGAGTATTGCGATCCTCTTACATATCCAGAATAAAAATACGGGGAGAAATCCATTTCGGATGTCTCCCCGCATTTATATCAATAAATAGGAAATAAATTACTCGTTAACCATTTCGTCAAGACCCTTGTTAGAGATTGTAGCGTTGATTACGCTCAGGTACTTGCTGTACTGCTCCTTAGTAAGAGTCTGCTTCATAAGCTTGCAGTTCTTGCGTACTGCCTTGCGAACCTTAGCTGCCTTCTTTGCGTCTGATGCGTAGTTGGCTGCTGCCATCTCGTCCTCGAAATACTCGCTGATTGCCTCGACGTCGCTGTACTGTGATGCAGATAGACCAAGATAGTTGCTCAATTTAGCAGCATTCACGTTAATCTTTGTGCTAACAGTGTTCTTGTCTGCTGCTACACCTGCTACTGCGAAACCAAATACAGCTACTGCTGTTAAAACCATCTTCTTCATCTTACTTAAAATTTAATCGTTATCTTTATCCGTTTTATTATTCACTTTTGGTTGTCTCCAGAAGTTTGTCGGAGATGTTTGATTCTTTGTTTTTTAATCCCCTTTCCTTCTGTTTGACAATGCAAAGATACAGCGAAATTTGATAAAACAATTAAAGAATTATGTTTTTTAGCATAAAATAGCGATTTTATTGATAAATATCAACTAAAACCATGCTGTAAAACATATTTTAAGCAAAAATGAGCGCTATTTGTACAGATTTTTCTCTTCTATGAAGTTATGAACGCTTTTGGTAACCCATTGCGAGTAGTCTGCTCCGTTTCTGATGGCTTCTCTTATCATGCTGCTCGATATGGGGTAGAGCGGTGTGTCGATGAACTTTACACCTTTTATATAGTCTGATGCCTTGCGGATTATGTCGCCCTCATGCTCAATGTCGAATCCCGGACGCGGATATACCCATACTTCGTGCTGGCTCATAATCTCGTCGCTCTTGTACCAATGGTCGAACTTTGCCCAGTTGTCAGCTCCGATAACGAGGGCGAACGTGTGCTGCGGATAAGCCTCGCGCATGGCGGCAAGCGTGTTTACCATATAAGATGGGCGCGGCAGACAGAACTCGAAGTCGCTGACCTCAATGTTCGGTTCGCTGGCAACGGCTATGCGAGTCATTTCGAGCCTCGTTGCTTCGTCAATAAGGTCGCTGCTCGTCTGCTTGAACGGATTTTGCGGACTCACCAAAAACCAAAGTTGGTCACAACCACCTTGCTGGCACAGAGCCTTGGCAAGTTGAATGTGACCAACGTGTATCGGGTTGAATGAGCCTCCGAAGATTGCTATTTTCATTATCCCAAGAAGTCTTTTATTTTTTGAAGAGCCTCGGCCTTTGCAGTCTCCAAGTCGTCGTTTACAACGATGGTGTCGAACTGTGGGGCGAAGCTGAGTTCGTATTCAGCGCGTGCTATGCGATCGTTTATGACCTCGGGTGCATCGGTTGCCCTGCCTTCGAGACGGCGGCGTAGTTCGTCGACAGATGGCGGTTGTATGAAGACAGACAACGCGCGTTCGCCGTAGAATTTCTTTATGTTTACTCCACCCTTCACATCAACGTCGAAAACTACGTTCTGACCTTCTTCGAGTTGCTTTTCAACCTGAGCCTTCAGTGTTCCGTAGAATCGGTTTGCATAAACCTCTTCGTATTCAAGAAACTCGTCGTTGTCTATCTTTGTGCGGAATTCCTCGGGAGTGAGGAAGAAGTATTCAACGCCGTTCTGCTCGGTGCCTCGCGGCGCGCGGCTTGTTGCCGAGATTGAGAAGTGCATGTTCAACCCCTGAGTCATCAGATAGTTGATGATGGTTGATTTTCCGCTTCCGCTTGGAGCCGAGAATATAATTAGTTTGCCCTTTGCCATTTGTTACATCACGTTTAGAACCTGTTCCTTAATCTGCTCAAGTTCGTCCTTCATCTTAACCACGATGTTCTGCATCTCAGCCTGATTGCTCTTGCTGCCTGTGGTGTTGATTTCGCGACCCATCTCCTGCGCAATGAAACCCAGTTTCTTGCCCTGTCCTTGCTTGTTCTCGTTCATTGTCTCGAGGAAGTATTTCAGGTGGTTGGCAAGACGCTGCTTCTCCTCGTTGATGTCGAGTTTCTCGATGTAGTAAATCATCTCCTGCTCAAGGCGGTTCTTGTCGTACTCAACGTCTGGAATCTGCGACAGGCTGTCTACGAGTCTCTGGCGTATTTTCTCTGTGCGGTTCTTTTCGTAAGGCTCGATGCTTTTCAGCAGTTCGCCGATGTTCTTTATCTTTTCCTCGAATTTCTTCTGAAGTGCTACGCCCTCCTGCTTGCGGAAATCAACAAGTTGGTTGATTGCCTGCTCAACGGCTGTGCGTACCGAAATCCACTCCTCTTCTGATAGTTCTATGACCTCAACCTTTGTCAGCACGTCTGGCATTCGGAGAAGGGTAGAGAACCAGTCGGCTGGCAGCGCGATGTTGTTCTCCTCGCTTATTGTCTTAATCTGGTTGTAATAGTTCAGCAGAATTGTCTGGTTGATAGGTGCGGCAGTCTGCGAGTCGTCCTTTTCAATCCATAGGCTGAAGTCTACCTTTCCGCGTTCGAGCGCGCTGCTAATCATGGCTCTGATTTCCATCTCCTTCTCGCGATAGAGAGGCGCGATGCGCGTAGAAAGGTCGAGTGCCTTGCTGTTCAGTGATTTTATTTCAACATTGATCTTTTTTTCTCCAAAAACTGCGGTTGCCTTACCGTAGCCAGTCATTGATTGTATCATATTTCAAACTATTTTTTTGCAAAAATAATAGTTTTTTGCATAAGAAAATGTATTTTTGCATTTTATATTGTAAAGATTTAAAATAATGTCGTGTATTCTACATATTGAGACATCTACAGACGTGTGTTCTGTGGCTGTAAGCGAGGATAGTCATTGCATTTATCATGAAGAGGATTTTGAAGGCCCCAACCATAATGTAACCCTTGGTGTTTTTGTTGACAGAGCGCTCTCGTTTGCCGATAGTCATGCCATTCCGCTCGATGCGGTGGCGGTTAGTTGCGGCCCCGGCTCTTACACCGGACTGCGCATAGGAGTGTCTATGGCAAAGGGCGTTTGTTATGCCAACGACGTGAAACTTCTCGGCATTCCAACGCTGAAGGTTATGTGCGTGCCGTTGCTCTTGAAGGACGAGGAACTGCCCGAAGATGCTCTGCTGTGCCCTATGATTGATGCCCGCCGAATGGAGGTGTATGCAGCCGTCTACGACAGGGCGCTGAACGCCGTCCGAGACATTCAGGCCGATATCGTTGACGAAAATTCGTATGCCGAATTCCTCGACAAGCATCCTGTATATTTCTTCGGAAACGGTTCGGAGAAGTGCAAGGACAAAATAAGGCATCCTAACGCGCACTTTGTCGACGGCATAAAGCCTCTGGCTAAATACATGCAGCCGCTTGCCGAAATGGCAATGGCAAAGCAGGATTTCAAGGACGTAGCATACTTTGAGCCTTTCTATCTGAAAGAGTTCGTGGCATCGACCCCTAAAAAACTTCTTTAAAAAAGACGATTATGAGCAAAATAGAATATAATACGCAGCGAAAAAGACTGCCGCTACCCGAATACGGACGAAGCATCCAGCGAATGGTCGACTATGCCCTCACGCTCGAGGACAGAGCCGAACGACAGAGATGCGCAGAGACAATAATCAGGGTGATGGACAGCATGTTCCCGGAACTGCGCCAGCAGGAGGACTACAAGCGTAAACTGTGGGATCAACTGGCTATCATGTCCGACTTTAAACTCGACATTGACTACCCGTTCGAGATTGTCAAGAAAGACGATCTTGCGCAGAAACCGGCGCGCGTGCCTTATCCGCAGCGCAACATCCACTTCCGCCACTACGGACTGCTGGTTGAACGTGCCCTCCGCCATGTTGAGGACGTTCCCGAAGGTCCGGAGCGCGACAGATACATCAACCTCATTGCAAGTCAGATGAAGCGCAATCTGGCTGAATGGAACATCAATACGCTTAACGATGTAAGAGTGCTGAACGACCTTAACCGCTATTTGGGCGGCCGTGTGGCTTACAATCCCGACAATATCAGCCTCGACAACGTGCTCATCGATGGTCCGCGAAGCGATGCCGGCAAGATGAAGGCTAAGAAGGCAAAAAAACGTACTAAATAAAGCGGTATGGGAACTTTTGTTATTGAGGGTGGTCATAAGTTGCAGGGAACGATTGTTCCGCAAGGTGCAAAGAACGAGGCTCTCGAGGTTATCTGTGCCACTTTGCTTACTGCCGAGAAGGTTACCATTCACAACATTCCTAATATCCTTGATGTAAACAACCTTATGCATCTGCTGAAGGATATGGGAGTGAAAGTGATTCAGGAAGGCAGACATACTTACTCTTTTCAGGCCGACGAGGTTGACCTGAATTATCTTGAGAGCGACGAATTTCTTCATCGCTGCTCAACATTGCGTGGCTCTGTGCTGATGCTCGGCCCTATGCTGGCTCGCTTTGGCAAGGCTCTTATATCAAAGCCGGGCGGCGACAAAATTGGTCGCAGACGACTCGACACGCACTTCCTCGGTATGCAGAATCTGGGTGCCGAGTTCCACTATAATGCCGACAGAGGCATCTACGACATCGTGGGCGACAAACTGAAGGGCTGCTACATGCTGCTCGATGAGGCTTCGGTAACCGGAACTGCCAACATCATTATGGCGGCGGTGATGGCTGAGGGCAAGACTACGATTTACAATGCCGCGTGCGAACCTTATATTCAGCAGCTCTGCAACATGCTTAACCAGATGGGTGCCCGAATCAGCGGCATCGCATCGAATCTTCTGATTATCGAGGGCGTGAAGGAGTTGCACGGCACCGAGCACGACATTCTGCCCGACATGATTGAGGTAGGCTCGTTTATAGGAATGGCGGCGATGGTTGGCAACGGCATCACCATAAAGAATGTGAAGTACGAGAAACTCGGAAACATCCCGAACGTATTCGGAAGACTTGGCGTTCAGGTTTACCGAATGGGCGACGATATTTTCATTCCGCGCATGGAACACTACGAGATTGAGTCGTTCATCGACGGCTCTATCATGACACTTGCCGATGCTCCGTGGCCGGGACTTACTCCCGACCTTCTGAGCGTTCTGCTCGTGGTGGCAACTCAGGCAAAGGGAAGCGTCCTCTTCCATCAGAAGATGTTCGAGAGCCGTCTCTTCTTCGTCGACAAACTCATCGACATGGGCGCGCAGATTATTCTTTGCGACCCTCACAGAGCCGTTGTCATCGGTCACGACCGTGCAATTCATCTGCGTGGCGGAAAGATGGCGAGTCCCGACATCCGTGCCGGAATAGCCCTGCTCATCGCTGCCCTTAGTGCCGACGGAACAAGCCGCATTAGCAACATCGAGCAGATTGACCGCGGATACGAGGACATAGAAAACCGTCTGAAGGCTCTTGGCGCACACATCACACGCGAAAACTAAAAGTATGATAAGAAAGGAAGAAGTCTACAAGATTGGCAGGATAACAAAACTGCACGGAATAAAGGGCGAAGTGGTGCTCAACTTTACCGACGATGTATTCGATAGGGTTGAGTGCGACTATCTGGTGCTCGACATGGACGGAATCCTTGTGCCGTTCTTCTTCGAAGAGTACCGCTTTACAAGCAGCGAGAACGCTCTCTTCATCTTCGAGGATATGGACACCGAGCAGAAGGCAAAAACAGTTGTGGGGCACGATGTCTACTTCCCTCTGAGCCTTGCAGAGCAGGCCGAGGAAGGCGAATTGTCGTGGAACTATTTCGTTGGCTTCAAGGTGAGCGACGTTAATCACGGCTTCATTGGAACTATTACCGATGTCGAGAACTCTACCGTAAACACTTTGTTCATCATCGAGCACGAAGGCAACGAGGTTCTTATGCCTGCACAAGAAGAATTTATAAAGGATATGAATCAGAAAGAGCGTACAATGCTGGTCGAAATGCCCGAAGGTATGCTCAATTTGGACGACTAACAAAGGAAAATGAAGAAACAGTTAGCAATATTAGGGTCTACGGGCTCTATCGGCACACAGACATTGCAGGTGGTCGAAGACAATCCTGATTTGTTTGAGGTGTATGCTATTACCGCCAACAATAGGGCTGAGGAACTGATTGAACAGGCTCGCAAGTTTCAGCCCGAGGTTGTTGTCATAGCCAACGAACAGAAATACGATATGGTTAAGGAGGCGCTTGCCGACTTGCCAATGAAGGTATATACAGGCGCAGATGCGCTTTGCCAGATTGTCGAGGCTAAGCCTATCGACGTGGTTGTTACGGCAATGGTAGGCTTTGCCGGATTGCCTCCAACCATCAGCGCGATAAAGGCAGGAAAGACCATCGCCCTTGCCAACAAAGAGACTCTCGTTGTTGCCGGAGAACTGATAAACAGCCTTGCACAGCAGTATAACGTGGCAATTCTTCCGGTTGATTCCGAACATTCGGCAATCTTCCAGAGCATTGTGGGCGAGGTTGGAAATAATATCGAAAAGATTCTGCTCACAGCCAGCGGAGGTCCGTTCCGCAAGTTCAGCATCGAGCAACTTGCAACCGTAACCAAGGAGCAGGCTCTGAAGCATCCTAACTGGGAGATGGGTGCAAAGATAACCATCGACTCGGCAACGATGATGAATAAGGGCTTCGAGGCTATCGAGGCTAAATGGCTGTTCGGCGTCAAGCCCGAGCAGATTGAGGTGGTGGTTCACCCAGAGTCTATAATCCATTCGGCCGTTCAGTTCGAGGACGGCGCGGTTAAGGCTCAACTCGGCGTGCCGGATATGCGATTACCAATACAGTACGCGCTTACTTATCCCGACAGAATAAAGGCGAATTTCGACCGCCTCGACCTGTTCAAACTCGGAAGCATGACCTTCGAGAAGCCCGATTTGCAGAAGTTCCGTTGTCTGGCTCTGGCCTACGAGGCTATGGACAAGGGCGGAAACATGCCTTGCATTGTGAATGCCGCCAACGAGATTGTGAACCTCGCATTCCGTCAGGACAAGATTGGATTCCTGAGAATCGGCGACATCATTGCCGAGACGATGCAGAAGGCTTCGTTTATTGAGAAACCAACTTATGAAGACTATGTGGCTACCGATGCCGAGGCTCGACGCATAGCCACCGAAATGTTATAAACCGAAATCTGAAAATTTCTTAATGGAGACTTTTTTAATTAAAGCAGCACAACTTATTCTTTCGCTGTCAATCCTTGTGGTTCTGCACGAGGGCGGACACTTCTTCTTCGCGAAACTGTTTAAGATAAGGGTCGAGAAATTCTATCTCTTCTTCGACCCGTGGTTTCACCTGTTCAAGTTCAAGCCAAAGAACAGCGATACTGAATACGGCATCGGATGGCTTCCGTTTGGCGGATATGTTAAGATTGCCGGAATGATAGACGAGTCGATGGACAAGGAGCAGATGCAGCAGCCCGAGCAACCTTGGGAGTTCCGCTCAAAGCCTGCCTATCAGCGATTGTTGGTTATGATTGGCGGCGTGCTTGTAAACTTCCTTCTCGCTATCTTCATCTACTCAATGGTGCTCTATACATGGGGCGACAGCTATTTCAACGTGCGCGACATGAAAATGGGTATGGTCTACAACCAGACAGCCAAGGAGATTGGTTTCCGCGACGGCGATATGCCTGTCAAGACCGATGCCGGCGAGATTGGTAGATTCGGCACCGATTTCTATCGTGCAGTTGCAAAAGCCAAGGTCGTAACGGTTATGCGCAACGGCAAGGAGGTAGATATCGAGATGCCTGCCGAGAAAATCAGCCTTATAACAATGCTGAAGGAAGAGCCGCCGTTTATGAAGCAGTTTATTCCAAACGAGATTGATACCGTTATTGCAGGCACTCCTATTGCCAAGGCAGGCGTAAAGGCAGGCGACAAACTGGTTGCGTTAAACGGCAAGCCTATAAATAGCTACAATGCCTTCGAGAACGAGATGATGCATATTAAGGATATGGCTGTTAAATGTTCTCATGCCGATAGCCTGAAACTTCGCAACGTTGTTTTGGTTACGCAGAGAGGCGCGCAGCTCGACACGCTTAATGTGATGCTTGGCAAGGATTTCTTGTTTGGATTCTCTCCGAAGTTCCTTGACGACTATACTCCGATGAAGACAGACCAATTCACTTTCTTCGAGTCGTTCCCTGCCGGAATTTCTTACGGAATGAGAAACCTGAAAGGCTATGTTAGCGACCTCCGTTATGTATTCTCTGCCGAGGGTGCAAAGAGCGTGGGCAGCTTTGGCGCGATGGGAAGCATGTTTGCTCCAACATGGAACTGGCACATATTCTGGCTGAACACCGCACTTCTGAGCATCATTCTTGCGTTCATGAACATTCTTCCAATTCCTGCGCTCGACGGCGGTCATGTGCTATTCTTGCTCTACGAGATTATCACCCGTCGCAAGCCAAGCGAGAAGTTCCTCGAAAGAGCGCAGATGGTGGGAATGTGCCTTCTTCTGGCTCTTATGATTCTAGCCCTTGGCAACGATTTCCTTCGTGGCATAGGCTTGAGTTGGTAAGCAAAACGGCGTTTTTGCAAAACATAAGATACAACCGCTTTCGGAATCTCTTCCGGAGGCGGTTTTTCTTTGCCCTGATGTTAAAAACGGCAAAGTTTTGGTCTGTTCTGCATAATTATTTGAAAAATAGATGTTATATTTGTTGCGATAAACTCGTGTAATCATAAAAAATCTAATAAATGAGCGAATTTTCTAATTGGTACTTTTCTCTGGACGCGAATCTCCAGATATTTTGGGGCTGTGCCATTGTGGGTTCGGCTGTTTTTGCGTTGCAGGCAGTTCTTACAATCATCGGATTGGATTCGGCAGACATCGACATGGGTGCCGATTTTGACGGCGACACAATGGATACTGGCGGTGGTTTGAGCCTCTTCTCAATCCGCAGTCTTGTAAACTTTTTTGTGGGCTTTGGCTGGGCTGGTATCGGTTTTTACAAGAGCATCAATTCCGAAGTTGTGGTCTATCTCATAGCGATAGCCGTCGGAGTGGCTTTCGGCTATATGTATATCTATCTTCGCCGCAAACTGAAGAAACTCGAGTATAACGGCGCGGTAGACATAAACGATGCCCTTGGCAAGGAAGCCGATGTGTATCTTCGCATTCCGGCAGAGGCAAAGGGCGCGGGCAAGGTGCAGATAAGCCTTGGCGGTTCGATATTCGAATATCCTGCCATAACCAATGGCGAGGAGATTGCATCGGGCAAGCGGATAAAGGTTGTCGAGGTTATCGACAGCAAGACTCTGCTTGTAGAGGAACTTTAATGTATTATCAGGAAAAACATTTTATAACTAAAACAAACTAATAATTATGATTGAGGGAATGTCCTATGTTATTATTGCCGCAGCGGTTGTGTTTATCATACTCGTTGTGGCTATCGTGAACCGCTATCGCCGTTGTCCGTCAGACAAGATTTTGGTAATCTACGGAGGCAGTTCATCTCGCGAGAAGAAGTCGGCAAAGTGCGTACACGGAGGCGGTGCTTTCGTGTGGCCTATCGTTGAGGATTATGCATATCTTTCGCTTACTCCAATCAGCATCGATGCCAACCTTACCAACGCACTTTCGCGCCAGAACATCCGCGTCGATGTGCCATGCCGCTTTACCGTGGCAATTTCTACCGATACTGAGTGCATGAATGCCGCAGCCGAGCGTCTTCTCGGACTTAGCGCAACCCAGATTCAGGAACTTGCACGCGATATCCTCTTCGGACAACTTCGTCTTGTAATAGCAACGATGAGTATCGAGGAACTTAACAGCGACCGCGACAAATTCCTCGAGGCAATCTCGAGCAACGTCGAGGGCGAGTTGAAGAAAATCGGTCTTCGCCTTATCAACGTAAACGTAACCGATATCAACGATGAGTCTGGATATATCGAGGCTCTCGGTCAGGAGGCAGCAGCCAAGGCAATAAATGAGGCAAAGGTTCGCGTAGCCGAGCAGGAGAAGATTGGTGAGATTGGTAAGGCCGAGGCTAACCGCGAAACGCGTGTAAGAACAGCCGAGGCAAACGCTCAGGCCGTAAAGGGCGAGAACGAGGCAAAGGTTCAGATTGCAAACTCTGAGGCCGACCGCCGCGAACGCGAGGCTGAGGCTCACCGTAAGGCAACCGCTGCCGAGAAGGTGGCTCAGGCAAAGGCTCTCGAAGAGGCTTACTCAGCCGAGAAGGCAGCCGAGGAGGCTCGTGCCGAGCGCGAACGTGCCACACAGAGTGCAAACGTGCTTGTAAGTCAGGAAATCGAGAAGAAACGCCGCATCATCGAGGCCGAGGCTGAGGCCGAGAAGATTCGCGTAAGCGCAAAGGGTGAGGCTGATGCTCAGTATGCCAAGATGGAGGCCGAGGCTCGCGGTCTCTTCGAGATTCTTAGCCGTCAGGCTGCCGGTTACGACAAGATGGTTCAGGCTGCCGGCGGAGATGCCAACAAGGCTTACATGCTTCTGTTGCTCGAAAAGCTTCCTGAGCTTGTCAAGACTCAGGTTGAGGCTGTCAAGGGCATCAACATCGACCACGTTACTGTTTGGGACAGCGGTCAGGGTGCCGACGGAAAGGGCAGCACAGCCAACTTCCTTTCTGGTCTTATGAAGAGCGTTCCGCCGCTAAACGACCTCTTCGACCAAGCCGGTCTTGCACTTCCAGAGTATCTGGCAAAGAAAGCCGAGAAGAAGGAAGACGACAGCGAGGCTGAAACAGAAGAATAATCATAAGAAAAGAGGGAGAATCTGAGAGTGGTTCTCCCTTCTTTTTTATTGCTGAGTAATAGTTGAACTACGAAAAAACAGCCCTTTACTTTTGTCTTTTCAAAAAAATATTCTAATTTTGCGTTTAGTCTTATGTTGTAAGTTTCACTTTAAACATAAGCGTGATATATAACGAGACAACTAATTGTCGTATCTTATTGAAGAAGTTCTAAACTTTAAATAGTCCGACCAGACATTATACAAGAGGAACTTCAGTCAGTGGATACGCCTTACTATAGGCGTACCCCTTTCTGTTGTATTTTTTCTTGGAAGGCATCTTTGGTCGGACAGCCTTAAGTTTGGAAGTGCATCGGTAAGTGGGTGCGCCTTTTTTTGTCTTATAACCCACAGTATTAACAAAACGTATTTTATCATTATGAAAAAACTTTCATTATTTGTTTTCTTGTTGTTCTCTTTTGTGCAAATTTTTGCCCAGAACTTTGATAAGTGCTATGCAAAGAAAGGAGAGAAGCACATTCTTTATCACATTATAAGGGGTGATAAGGATAAGTATTATAAGGTCTATAACGACAAAAATCAAAAATTTTGGAGTGTTGTGGATAAGGGAGCTTCTTATTTGATTGAGTTTCACATATCTAAGAGTAAATATGATGCTGAAGATGTAGGAGAAACAGAAATTACGCGAGATGATGTTGTGAAGTTGTGTAGTACGAGTAATTTTAGTAATTCTGGTAATTTGAATAATAATTATTCAGAGTCAACTTCGGGTATTGTTTTAGCAAAAGATGAGGTTCTTGTAAGAAAGATAGAAAGTGTAAAAGTAACATCTTCATCGCCACATGAGTATGGTATGGATTATCCAATATTCAGAGTTGTTAAAGCTGAGGATAAGTCTCTTATTGGTGATGAGATTGTATGTAAGATTGTTGAAAAAAGAAAATCTAACCTTAGTGGTGCTGAAGGAAGATTGACAATCAGACCTTTGTATATAATCGATAGTAAGAAAGGCAAAATTCGCCTTATGCCTACTGATATATTCCTTAGGGGGAAGAATAGAGCGAATGTAAAGACATGGTTTCAATTTCCAGTATTCCCTCTTCTCTTTATTGCTGGTTCTGGTGCAGAATTGCCAGGCGACACCGATTATATTTTTTACATAAGGTAGGATTATAATTTAACCCAAAACGGTCATTAGAAAAAATAAGTAGCAAAATGTAAGTTGGTTTAATTATTCAGAGTCAATCATTAGCACTTTATGCTTGTATTTTTATAGGCTCCGGATACTTATCTGAACATTATGTAAGGTAAAATTTCTAATGACCGATTTGGGTTTAATGTGAGTATGTTTTGGTTAATTACTATTGCAATAATTATAATTGTTGCGTATAAATTAGGGGCAACTTCTGGACAAGTCATTGAACGGGTCAATAATTCTGGCGGAATGAGAGTGAAGTATGCAAAACTTATTGATGCTTTTTTAGGTGGACATGATGATTGCCAGATTTTTGTAGAAACTCGCACTTACATTAGATTTGGTGTTTCAAACTATGGCGGGACAACTTTGTTTCATATTCAACAATCTACAGACAATAAGGTTATAATTCAGTATGAGGTGAAGAATAATCCGATTTGTGCTCCTTTTCAACTTCAATGGTTTTTTCCTGATGATATGAATCAGGATGAGATGGTGGTAGTAATGTTGGATGACATGGAGAAGAAAATGAAACAAATTATGAGGATGTAGTGTGTTGAAGCATTAATAAATTGCTTCATGTTTATAAAAATTCCGCCTTGCATCGGCAAATGCAAGGCGGAATTTTGTTATTATCTGAAATAAGATTCGCAGATTGCAAGATACAGCGCAACTGCCGGAATGGCAATGAGCGAACTGTCGAAACGGTCGAGCATTCCGCCGTGCCCCGGAAGAATGTTGCCCGAATCCTTTATGCCGAGCTGTCGTTTCATAAGCGATTCCACAAGGTCGCCCCATGTGCCGAACACCACCACCAGAGCCATTCCTGCCCATTGCAGAGTCGAATAAAGGCTTGTGTCGTAGTGAGCAAAAATCATGCTGATGCCAATGGCAAGAACCGCTCCGCCAACCGAGCCTTCCCACGACTTGTTTGGCGAGATGCGCTTGAATAGCGGATGCTTTCCGATAAGCGAGCCAACGCAGTAAGCGCCCGTGTCGCTCGCCCACGAAAAGACGAAGATGGCAAGGAGATAGAGATGAAGTCAATATGTCATCTCGATTCAATGGATTTTTACAATAAGCAATACTATAAACTTATCGCTATTTTGCGGACGATAGGATGATTTTTCTGAAACAGATATTATAAAAGGTAGAAACCGCTTTCAAACCAGTATTTGAAGGCGGTTTTTCTTGTTTCCCGGCAACTGCGTTTTCTGCTGAAAGACTCGTTGTTGTGGATTTTTGAACAAACATTCGGCACTTTCTGCAAAATAAAAATGGAAAAATATTAGTGATTTTCGGTTGAAATGTAATATTTTTATCACGTTTTTGCACTCGAGTGCTTAACCAAAGAAATTATATATTTATGAAGAATGTTTTTACTGTCTTGATATTGGCGGCAGCCTCGCTAAGTGCCGCGGCTCAGAATTGTCCCGTTGGCATTGTCAGCGGACAGGATTCGGTACGCGGAATGCAGTTTGGAGTGGTTGCGTCGGTTGCCGGCGCAAAGGCGAGGGGAGTGCAGTTGTCGGGATTTTCGAATATGACTACGGGCTCTCTGCGAGGCGTTCAGTTGAGTGGCGTCAGCAATATCGCAGCCGGCGTTGAGAAAGGTGTTCAGTTGTCGAGTATGCTCAACGTTTCGTCGGGCTACATGCGAGGTTTGCAGGCTGCATTCTACAACTATGCCGACTCGCTTAACGGTACGCAAATCGGAATATTCAATGTGGCGCGCACACATCCTAAGGGTTGGCAGATTGGATTGCTCAACATTTCCCACGACACCATCGCGCACAAACTTGGACTGGTAAATGTCAACCCAAATACCGAGGTAGACTTGCTGATGTATGGCGGCAGCACCACAAAGGGAAACGTAGCCGTGCGCTTCCGCAATCGCTATACTTACAATATCGTTGGCTTCGGCACACACTTCATGGGGCTCGACGAGAAATTCTCAGGAGCGTTGTTCTACCGCCTCGGCGCTTACACGCGGCTCAGTCCGAGGTGGACGCTAAGCGGCGATGTTGGCTACTATCATGTAGAGACATTCAAGCAGAATTCGGCCGATGCGCCCGAACGCCTCTTCTCGTTGCAGGCGCGCCTGAATCTTGACTATCAGATTTCGAAGAAACTGGGAGCGTTTGCAAGCGTGGGCTACGGCGATACGCGATATTACCAGCGATGGCGGCACTATCGCAGCAGACCGTTGGTCGAGGCCGGACTAACGTTCCGCTATCTGCGTAATGGCGATATTCGGAAATATTCAGCCCCGATGGTTGTTGATGACAACGGAGAGAGCGACAGCATAATGGTAAACAACGGTCTGCAACGTAAGCATCCTTGGTGGGCATTGGCGCAGGTTACGGGCGTGAATCTGGGCGTGCATTTGTTCGACCGCTTTGTATTGGATGAAGACTTTGCAAAGACAAGCCTACGCTCGTGCCGCAACAACTTCAGACACGGCTTTGTATGGGACAACGACCAGTTCTCAACAAACCTTTTCATGCACCCGTATCACGGCAATCTCTATTTCAATTCAGCCCGCTCGCAGGGGCTTAATTTCTGGCAGTCGGCACCATACGCTCTCGTCGGCTCTCTTGAGTGGGAGTTTCTGGGCGAGGTTGAGCCGCCGGCAATCAACGATCTGATAGCCACCACTTGCGGCGGCATCTGTATAGGCGAGATAACCAACCGCATAAGCCGCATATTTCTTGATGACAGAAAACGAGGGTTTAACAGATTCCTGCGCGAGGCTGCTGCAACGGTTTTCAACCCGATGGGCGGACTTAAACGTATGGCCACGGGCGATGCGTGGTGGGTTCGCAACGAAAACTATCTGTATCACGACCGCGAAAAATTCCCTATCGACTTTTCTATGTCGGTGGGCAACCGCTATCTGGCCGATAATGGTTCGTTGTTCAGGGGAGAGCACAATCCTTACGTTAATCTGTATCTTGACTATGGCGACCCTGTTAATGAGGGCGAAACCAATTCACCTTACGATTATTTCAATGCCGAGATTACTTTCGGTCTGAGCCGTAATCAGCCTATTATCAACCGTCTGAATCTGGTTGGACGACTATGGAGCGCGCTTGTGTTCGACAGCAAGAACATAAAGGGCGAGTTCGGAATATATCAGCATTTCGATTATTTCAACTCAAAGGCGGTAAAGGATGGTTCGGACCAGACTCCGTACCGCATTAGCGAGGCTGCGGCTTTCGGCCCGGGATTCATCTTTCAGTTTCCAAGTGTAGGCGCGCTTAACCGTCTGGAACAGCGAATTTTCATAAACGGAATTTTGCTGGGCGGCACAAAGAGCGACTATTACAGTTTTATCGACCGTGACTACAACATGGGAAGCGGCTTCAGCGTCAAGGCAAAGACGCATCTCGAACTGCGCCACTTCGGACGCTTCATTCTGCATACCCAGTACTACCGCATATATACATGGAAGGGCTATGAGCAGAAAGATTTGTCGAAGGTAGACCCTCTGTTCCTTAATTCGCAGGGCGACAAGGGCAATGCCGCTCTTTTGGTTGTAAACCCAATTGCTGAGATTGACCTCAGAAAGAACTGGAGCATCGTTATAAGCAGTACGTTCTTTGGTCGCAAAACCAACTACAAGTATTATGATAATGTGAAAACCAATACTTTCGAGGCGCGCGCTGGCTTGACTTGCCATTTCTGATGAATGTTGTAGGGGCTTTTTCTCATGTTTTAGATTTCGTTGATTGTTCGGGATTCCTTCGAGATGCGTTCGGGATATGTACAATTCCTTCCGATTCTGATGCGTATTTGGAGCGTTTTTGCTTTTTCCGCATCGTTTTTGCATGTTTTATGCCGCTTATTTTCGATTGAAAATCTTTACGGGGTGCGATAAGTTGTTGACAATGTGAGTTTTAATGTATGGGGCGTTTCGGCGTTTCAGCGTTTCAGCTACCCCTCTGGTGGTTTCAATTTCTTGCTTTATATTATATAATTTATTAATTATTAATTAGTTATATATAATATATAAGTGCTTGAAACAAAAAACATACCTCTGAAACACTTGAAACGCTGAAACGCTGAAACGCTTAATGTTGCATTTTGAGAAAGTTTCGTTATATTTGTAACAAGTGGTTACAAAATCATAAACGAAATGTGAATTTAATTTTGTGTATGAAGCTTAATTCAATAAAAGGTCTTATTTGCGATGTCGGAAAGTTTATTTTTGTATTATTTGTCTTATTTTCTTTTCATACGTCGTGTGTATTGGAGATATTGAATGCCAAAACGTTTCTTTTGTCATACAAATGTTGTAAATAAAGAACTCCGCCTTGCATTTACTGATGCAAGGCGGAGTTTTGTTATCATTATCTGAAATAAGATTCGCAGATTGTAAGATACAGCGCAACTGCCGGAATGGCAATGAGCGAACTGTCGAAACGGTCGAGCATTCCGCCGTGCCCCGGAAGAATGTTGCCCGAATCCTTTATGCCGAGCTGGCGTTTCATCAGCGATTCCACAAGGTCGCCCCATGTGCCGAACACCACCACCACCAGAGCCATTCCTGCCCATTGTAAGGTTGAATAAAGGCTTGTGTCGTAGTGTGCAAAAATCATGCTGATACCAATGGCAAGAACCGCTCCGCCAACAGAGCCTTCCCACGACTTGTTTGGCGAGATGCGCTTGAACAGCGGATGCTTTCCGATAAGCGAGCCAACGCAGTATGCACCTGTGTCGCTTGCCCACAAAAAGACGAAGATGGCAAGCGGAGTAAGATAGTCGTACATAATGTCGGCTGTGTTAGCAATTGACTTTATGCTTATCACGTTCAGCAGCGAGAAAGGCAGAGCCACATACAAAATCGCCATCATTGAGTATGCCCAGTTGTTTATCGGGCTCTTCTGCTGAAGATACAACTCGCTGATGACGAGATAGATGATGGGGAACAACGTAAGGATGAACGCCTTGTTGAATCCAGTTACGCAATAGAACCATGTAGCTGCAAACAGACACACGCCCGTTAGCGTGACAATGGTTCTGTTTACATCAACATCCTCGCGAGAGTTTACGACAGAGCAGAACTCCCACACGGAAAGTCCTGTAATTATGGCGAATAGCAATCCCATCGTGGCATATCCAAAGCATATTGCCGAAACCAGAACGGCAACGAACACCGCACCGGTGATGGCTCTCACAATGAGATTCTTAACTTTTGCATTCATACAATTTATCTAAAAAATTAAAGTCGGTCTTTCAAAATGTGCAGACGGGCAGTTGCCTGCCCATCTGTTTTTATTCATTCTCAGGCATTGTCCGAGCCTGATGATTTCTCATTCTTGTCGTAGTTGTCGGGAGTCTCCTCGGTCTGAGGCTGCTCCGCGCCGGCGAGTCGTGCTTCCTCGGCATCCTCTTCGGCTGCCTTGGCAGCCATAGCCTCGGCGCGTGCCTTCAACTCAGCCTCGTATTCAGCCTTCAGTTCAGGGTTCTCCTCGAAAATCTCTTCAGAGCGTGACTGCCATGGGCGTGGACCGAATATATCTTCAAGGTCTTCAGCCATAATAACTTCCTTCTCAACCAAAAGGTCGGCAAGCTTGTTGTGACCCTCGGCATGCTCCTTTAGCATATCCTTGGCGCGCTTGTACTGCTCGGCAATAATCTTTGCAACCTCCTTGTCGATGAGGTGAGCCGTTGCTTCGCTGTAAGGCTTGTTAAACTCGTACTCGTTATTGTTGTAGAAACAGATGTTCGGAAGTTCGTCGCTCATACCCATGTAAGCCACCATGCTGTAAGCCGATTTGTTTGCTCTCTCGAGGTCGTTGAGCGCGCCTGTTCCGATGTGACCGGTGAACAACTCCTCGGCTGCTCTACCGCCAAGGAGCGAGCATAGTTCGTCGAGAATGTGTTCCTTTGTGGTAATCTGTCTCTCCTCTGGCATGTACCAAGCCGCGCCGAGCGAGATGCCTCGTGGCACGATTGAAACCTTAACAAGCGGATTTGCGTGCTGCAAGAACCACGATAGGGTTGCATGACCAGCCTCGTGTATTGCGATAGAACGCTTCTCGGCGTTCGTCATAACCTTTGTCTTCTTCTCCAAGCCGCCGATAATTCGGTCGATGGCATCGAGGAAGTCCTGACGGCTTACGGCTGTAGCCTCGTGGCGCGCTGCGATAAGTGCAGCCTCGTTGCACACGTTGGCGATGTCTGCTCCCGAGAATCCCGGAGTCTGACGTGCAAGCTGGTTAACATCAACAGTCTCGTCGGTCTTCAGCGGTCTGAGGTGAACGCCGAAGATAGCCTTGCGCTCGTTAAGTTCAGGCAACTCAACATGAATCTGACGGTCGAAACGTCCTGCACGAAGAAGAGCCTTGTCGAGAATGTCGGCGCGGTTTGTTGCAGCCAAGATGATTACTCCGCTGTTTGTTCCAAAGCCGTCCATCTCGGTTAGCAACTGGTTGAGTGTGCTTTCGCGCTCATCGTTTCCGCCAAATGAAGACTTGTTGCTGCGGGCGCGTCCTACGGCATCAATCTCATCGATAAAGATGATACAAGGAGCCTTTGCCTTTGCCTTGCTAAAGAGGTCGCGCACGCGGCTTGCACCAACACCCACGAACATCTCTACGAAGTCGGAACCAGACATTGAGAAGAACGGAACGTCTGCCTCGCCGGCAACAGCCTTTGCAAGCAGCGTCTTACCAGTTCCCGGAGGGCCTACAAGTAGTGCGCCCTTTGGAATCTTGCCACCCAACTCGGTATATTTTGCAGGGTTCTTCAAGAAGTCTACAATCTCCTGAACCTCCTGCTTTGCGCCTTCCTGTCCGGCAACATCCTTGAATGTAACCTTCATCTCGTCTTTGTTGTCCTTGTCGATTAGTTTAGCCTTGCTCTGGCCTACATTGAAGATGCCGCCGCCAAAGCCGCCGCCACCTCCGCTGCCAACTCGGCGGAACATTGTGAAGATGAGATATGTGAAGAACAGTATCGGAAGCCATGTAAACAGGATATGGCTGAAGTCCTGACTGTGCTCGAAGGCAAACTTGCCGCTGAACTTTCCAAGTTCGGTCTCGGTGTCGATGAAGTTTTCGAGATTCTCTATCGAGCCGTATTCAACCGAAACGTATGGGGCAGCGCCAGTCTTGTCAGGACCAGTCTTGAATATTTCGCGAATGTATTCTTTCTTGACATACATTCTCAGCATACCTTCGTCTTTCTGAACCGTTATCTTTTCGGCATATCCGTTGTGAACATATTCTTTGAACTGTGAATATGTGGCCGATTTGTACAGACTGCTGTCGCTTTGTGTAAAGTACAGTATGCCAAGGGCAACGGCTATAACGATGTACAGCCATGTCAGGTTAAAAGTAAATATGGGCTTGAAACCCTTCTTACCGTCATTTTTTTTAGCCATAAAGGATAATTTAGTCTAAGTTTGGAATTTCTGTTAATTTAGCGTCCTCCCAAAGATTCTCGATGTCGTAGAACTCTCTGAACTCGGGAAGGAAGATGTGAACAATCACGTTGGCGAAGTCCATAGCAATCCATTCGGCATTGTTGAAGCCGTCAATGCCTATCAGGTCTTCGCCTATGCGCTTTGCAAATATGTCAACCGAGTCGGCAATGGCTTTTACCTGACTTGGCGAGTTACCCTGACATACTATGAAATAATTGCATATAGTGTCGTCAATCGCAGTAAGGTCGGCAACGACTATGTCTTGCCCTTTTTTTTCTTGTATTCCTTTTACAATTGTGTCTAAGAATTTTTTGTCTCTGTTCATTAAAATAAAGTTCTATTAACTTAATAGCGTACAAAGATACACCTAAATTATTACATAATCAAAAAAAGGCTGCATAGAAATGCGGTATATAATAGGTGCGAAATGAAGTTTTTTTGAAAAAATGCATTTTTTTTGCAAAATTTTTCTGAAAAGTTTGCCAGTTCAGAAAAAGTGTGTATCTTTGCACCGTCAAACAAAAACAAGGGTTTGATACTCCAAAATTGGGATATGGTGTAATGGTAACACTACAGATTCTGGTCCTGTCATTCCTGGTTCGAGTCCAGGTATCCCAACAAGAAGCTTCTCTATCGAGGGGCTTTTTTTTTCGCCTAAATACCCTAATGTGTCGGCGAGTTTTAGAAACAGAGTTTTAAGTTGGTTGTTTTTCTATATTAGAAAAGGGAACAAAGATTGATTCTTCAATCTGCGTTCCCTTTTTTTGTTATCTTATTCCTGTTCTTTCAGAACCGAAATCTTCTGCTTTATAAGTTCTATCTCCTGCTTTAGGTTATCTACCTTGCGGTTGATGCCCGAAATCAGCGAGTTGCCTTTCTTTGACGATAGGGTGAGGAAGCCGAGGTTGTTTTCGTACTGCTTCATTTCGCTTATCTTCTGCTGAAGGCTGCGCTCAAGTCTGTAACGCTCGTTCTGCGCGCCGTCCTTGCTGTTCTTAATGTTGTTCTTGAAGTTGTCGAGGCGCTGCTTTGCGCGGTTTATGTTCAGTTTCTTGTAAATCTCGTCGAGAACGTCCTTGTATGCCTTGTAAGTCTCGTCCTTTACGGCAAACGGAACGTGTCCGATGCTGTTCCACTCGGCAGAGAGTTTCTGAACTGCGTCCTGAACCTTGCCGTCGGCGTTGCCGTTTTCGAGAATCTCCTTAAGACTTGCAATTATGCCCTGCTTTTTTTCAAGATTTTCGTTCTCCTGAGAGTGTGCTGCCGCATTGGCATCGTTCTTCTGCTTGTAGAAGTGGTCGCACGCAGCGATGAATCTCTTCCAGATGTGTTCGGTATCCTTTCGGTTTGTAGGGCCTATTTCCTTCCATTCCTTCTGGAGTTGTGCCATTATTGCGCTTGTTTCCTTCCAGTCGGTGCTGTCTTTCAGAGCCTCTGCCTTTTCGCATAGTTCGAGTTTCTTGTTCTTGTTAGCCGAAGCCGTCTCTTTCATCGACTTGAAGTTCTGCGCCTTTGTGTCGAAGAAGTTGTTGCAGGCCTGGCGGAAACGCTCAAAGATTTTCGTGTTCATCTTCTGCGGAGCAAAGCCGATGGTCTTCCATTTAGCCTGAAGTTCGAGCACTTCTTTTGTCTTGTCTTCCCAGTCGTTGTACGATTTCAGTTCGTCGAGGTTTATGCTTTCGATAGCCTCGCAGATGGCAGTCTTTGCCTCGAGGTTCTCGTTTTCCTTCTGCTTTATTTCGTCAAAATGATTCTGGTGTCGGCGGTTGATTATTGTCGATGCCTCCTTGAATCTGCTCCACAACTCCTCGCGCACTTCCTTTGCTACCGAGCCGGTCTCGCGATACTGCTGGTGAAGGTCTTGCAACTGATGGAATGCCGAAACCACGTCTTCTGCCGTCGTGAGTTTCTCGGCCTGCTCGCACAAGCGTGTCTTGACCTCAAGATTCTTCTTGAAGTCGTATTCTCTCATCTCGTTGTTTATCTTGAGGTTATCGTAGAATTTGTCTCTCTCGAGCTGATACTGTTTCCAGATGTTCGTAACTTCTTCGGCAGGAATCTGTCCTGTCTCGTTCCATTGCTGCTGCAATGCCTTGAACTCGTCGAGATGCTTGCCGCATTCCTCGCCGTTCTCGTTCAGAGCCTTCAGTTTTTCGATAATCTCGCTTTTCAGCACGAGGTTGTTCTTCTTTTCCTCTTCCTGCTTTGCAAAGACTACCGCCTTCTTGTCTCTGATTATCTTCATCTGAGCCTTGAACTCCTGCTCCGACTGGCTGAGCACCTCGAGGGCGGCAGACTTGTCGGCAATCTCTTCGGCCTGCTGGTTTATTGTCTCCTTTTCGGCGTTCAGGATTTTGTAGAAGTTTTGTTTAAGACTGTTCAGTTCATCTTTGGGTGCGTTCTCGGCATCCTGTGCCAGAACCTTTATACGCTCTACGATTTCCTCTTTAGTCATTTTCCATCAAATATTAGTAATGTTGTGGATATTAAAGTACAAATAAAATAAATTATTTTGTAAAACGTGTTAAAAATGTGCAAAAAGTTGATGCCATCGTCATTTATTCGTATTTTACAGCATGTCTTGGTGCTTGAAATAGAAGTACGATGCAGCTCCGAGTACGAGCGACAATGCCGTCACGCCCCAGAATCCGTAAACCGACTGTTCTATTCCGTTGTACAGGTTCATGCCCAGATAACTTGCAATCAGGGTTGGCACCATGATGATGATAGAGTATGACGTAAGTTTACGCATAACCTTACTCAAGTTATTGTTGATGATGTTTGAGTAAGTGTCCATCGTGCTCTCGAGAATGTTGCTGTAGATGCTGGTCATTTCCTGCGCCTGATTCATCTCGATGTTGACATCCTCGATTAGTTCGGCATCAAGTTCATCGATAGGAAGGCGGAACTTCAGTTTTGTAAGCAGAGTTTCGTTGCCTTTTATTGATGTCATGAAGTATGTCAGACTGTCCTGAAGTCGGGCCAGACTGATGATATCTTGGTTGTCGACGCTCTTGTCGAGCTGTCGCTTTGCCTTTTCAATTAGGAAGCTGATTTGTTTCAGGCGCTTCAGATACCATACGGCAGACGAGAGGAAGATGCGGAAAATCATATCCACAAAGTCGGTAAATCCCTCGCCGCGCTTCTGCTGATATGAAAGGAAGTCAATCATCATGTCTGTTTCGTAGTAGCAAACGGTAATCATGATGTCATCTTTCATTATTATGCCCAGCGGAATGGTTGTGTAAGGCGTACGCGAACGCACATCCTTAACGTACGGAATACGAAGGATGATGAAGACGAAGCCCTCGTCAATCTCGTAACGGGCGCGCTCGTCGGCATCGGCAATATCTGAGAGAAAATAGTCGGGAATACCGAGTTTTTCCTGAAGAAAATCCTCGTCTTCCTTGACTGGACATGTTACCTGTGTCCAACAGTATGGCTGCCACTCATCAATGGCTTTGAGCTTCTTGTTAATGTTCCAATAAGTTCTCATTGCTTCCTCTTAATTACAAGTTCTTTGGGCTGAGGAAGTGTTCGTGAGAGAGACAGTTCCCCGGCTTAATAATTGTTGTTATTTTCCGTAAGATAATCGTCCATTATTGGTGTGATTAATTTTAAAGTGGTGCAAAGGTAAGCAAATAATTATTTTTTGCAAACATTTGTTCTTCCTTTTTGTCAAAATTTAAGTCGAAGGCAGAATTTTTGTGCCTTTTACGCCTCTCCGCCCAGTTCTTTCTGAACCATATTCGTCAGTTCGACAAACTGCTGTATGCTTAGTTGCTCTGGTCGTTTTGTCATCATCTCGCTGCTCCAGAATGTGCTTTCGGCATCTATCGGCTTGCCATGGTTGCCGAAAAACGGTTTGATGCTGCCGCGAATCATCTTTCTGCGCTGGTTGAATGTTGTCTTCACAACCTCCTTGAACAGTTTTTCGTCGCAGCCGAGTTGCGAAACGTCGTTGCGTGTCATCCTTATTACCGCGCTCTTAACCTTTGGCGGCGGGTTGAACACGTTCTCATGCACGGTGAAGAGATATTCAACATCGTACCATGCCTGAATCAGAACGCTCAGAATGCCGTATGTCTTGCTTCCCGGTGCGGCGGCAATTCGTTCTGCCACTTCCTTCTGAATCATTCCGGTGCAGCACGGAATTATTTCCTTGTTGTCGAGCATCTTGAAGAAAATCTGGCTCGAAATGTTGTAGGGGTAGTTTCCGGTAAGCACGAACGGACTTCCGCCGAAGACCTTAGTGAGGTCGAGTTGAAGAAAATCCTGTGCAATGATATTCTCTGCAAGCCGAGGATAAGCCTCCTGCAAGTAAGCAACCGACTCGCTGTCTAACTCAACCACCTTTGTGGCGCGCTCCTTGCCGATGAGGAACTGGGTGAGCACGCCCATTCCCGGTCCGACTTCGAGAATTGGAATTTCGGGGCAAGAATCAACAGTATCGGCTATGTCCTTTGCTATCTTTAGGTCTTTAAGAAAGTGCTGTCCTAAAAATTTCTTTGGTTTTACTTGCTTCATTCTTGTAGTGAATAGAAATTAAATATTTATATTTGCAAATGTTTTTTGCAAGTGCAAAGATAAGAACAAAAATTGATAACATTGATAACAAAGACGATAAAAGTGGTGTTCCCTTTTGTTTTGGGGGGCGTCATACTATATTGGATGTACCGCGGCTTTAACTGGGATGAATTGAGGGAAGGCTTTTCAGAGATGAATTGGACGTGGATGATTCTTTCGTTCCCTTTCGGCATTTCGGCTCAGGTGTTCAGAGGATGGCGATGGAAACAGACCTTGGAGCCGCTGGGCGAACACCCTACAACTTCTAACTGCATAAATTCGGTTCTTGTGTCGTATGCGGCAAGTCTGGCAATTCCGCGAATAGGCGAGGTGAGCCGCTGCGGAATACTGAAGCGCAACGACGGCGTGTCGTTTACGAAGGCTATCGGAACGGTACTTACCGAGAGAATCATCGACTCGGTGGTGGTGCTTGGCATCACGGTTGTCACATTCCTTATCCAACTGCCGGTGTTCCTTTCGTTCTTCCGCCGAACCGGAACGAGTTTCACAGGCTTTCTGAGCCGCTTTTCTGCAACGGGATATTGGGTTACGGCGGTGTGCATTGTTGTTTTGGTGGCGATGCTCGTTGCGCTGCTTCATAAACTTCAACTTATGTCGAAGGTCAAGGACATCTTCGGAAAACTGATGGAAGGCGTGATGTCTGTAAAGAAGGTGAAGAACGTGCCACTGTTCATTTTCCTTACATTTGGAATCTGGGCATCGTATTTCTTGCATTTCTACTTTACTTTTTTCTGTTTCGAATATACTTCGGGACTTGGAATGATGGCTGCGCTCGTCATCTTTGTGGTTGGCAGTATTGCTGTCGTTGTTCCTACACCAAACGGAGCCGGTCCGTGGCATTTTGCCGTAAAGACGATGCTCATGCTCTATGGCGTCGAGGCAGCTAAGGGCGCGATGTTCGCCCTCATCGTACATACGATACAGACGCTGCTCGTCATCGCCCTCGGCATCTACGGAATGCTTGCATTGAATTTAACAAATAAACAAAAATCATAAAACGTATGAATGAACTTGAGAATTTAGAACCAAAGCGTTTGTGGAAGCATTTCTACGATCTTACGCAGGTTCCGCATCCATCTTATCATCTTGAGAAGATGCAGCAGCATCTGCTCGAATTCGGAAAGAAAATAGGTGTTGAAACTATACTCGACGAGGCTGGTAACGTAATCCTCCGCAAGCCTGCCACTCCGGGACAGGAGCATCGCAAGGGCATCGTTATGCAGGCTCACATGGACATGGTTCCGCAGAAGCGCAAAGGCTGCAACCACGATTTCCTTACCGATCCTCTGAAGCCTTATGTTGATGGCGAGTGGGTTCGTGCAACCGATACAACCCTTGGTGCCGACGATGGCATGGGCGTGGCTGCTGCAATGGCTATCATGGAAGACGATACGCTCGTTCACGGTCCGCTTGAGGCTCTCTTTACTGTAAACGAGGAGACTGGTCTCGAGGGTGCATTCGGTCTGAAGGAAGATGCCCTGAAAGGCTCATACCTTCTTAATATGGACTCTGAGGACGAAGGCGAGTTTACCGTTGGATGCGCAGGCGGTCTAAACATCTTCGCATCAATGGAATACAAGCCTGAGGTGGCCGATGCAACCGACAAGGCATTCAAGATTTCGCTTGCCGGACTTTACGGCGGTCATTCAGGAATGGAAATCGGCACAGGCCGAGGCAATGCCAACAAAATGATGGCGCGTGTTGTTTACGATGCTATTGCTGAGTGCGATGCCGAACTTGCCGAGTGGCACGGCGGAAACATGCACAACGCCATTCCACGCGAGTGCGAGGCTATAGTAACTGTTCCTGCCGGAAACGAGGAGGCAATCACATCGCTCGTTGCCGATTATCAGGCTCAGTTTAACGAGGAATACAAGGGCGTTGAGTCTAACATCAAACTTACAATCGAGGCTGTAGAAATGCCGAAGGAGGTTGTTCCAGAGGAGATTCGCGACAATATCGTTTCTGCAATCCTTGCTTGCTTCAACGGCGTCCACAGATACATTCCTGAGATGCCTGAGGTTCCAGAGACTTCTTCAAACCTTGCAATCGTTAATCTTACTGCTTCAGAAGTGCGCATCGAGTTGTTTGCTCGTAGTGCCGTAGACTCAATGAAGCGTTATGTTGCCATTATGATTGAGAGTTGCTTCTCAATGGCAGGAATGAAGGTTGAGACAGAGGGCGATTACAGCGGTTGGTCTCCAAAGTTCGATTCTGCTCTGCTCGAGACAGCCAAGAAGGTTTACAAGGAACTGAGCGGAAAGGATGCTATCGTAAACGTTACTCACGGCGGATTGGAGTGCGGTTTGATTGGCAGCAAGTATCCTGAAATGGATATGGTAAGCTTCGGCCCTACATTGCGCAGCCCTCACACACCAGACGAGCGTTGCCACATCCCAAGCGTTTCTCGCTTCTACGATTTGGTTCGCAAACTTGTAGAGACTTTATAATTTAAAAGTTTTATCTATATAATTGAAAAAGCCGATTGTTACAGAGATTGTAATAACCGGCTTTTTACTATATAGAGATTTCTGTCATGTCGTTTCTGTTCCTGTATCGCTTTCGTCCTTGATATACATAAGGTTCTTCTTCGGAACGTTGGTTATGGCAACGGCAACCACACCTTTTATAGGCAGAACCACGCAGAGGTGTTTCTTTATGCTCTTAACCACGCCCTCGACTCCGGCAAATGCGCCTTCGGTTATTTTGACGTGTGCACCCGGCTTGCATGCAAAGTCCATGTTGTCGAGGAATACTACTTGCTCGTTCTGCTCGTTTGTTACGCGTATGAAGTCGTTCATCATCTTCTCCGGAACGTAGAGGGCCTCGCTCGTCTTTGTCTTCTCGAACGGAACGTTGTGCATTATATAACTAAGGTTTATGAATTCGGGCTGCTGCTTTATCTGCGAGATGTAGGTATATGGCGCATGCAAAAAGATAAGGTTGCTTATTCGCGGCACGAACTTGGTATGCTCGCCAATCTGCCTGTATTCCATCGGAATGTAACATTCGCAGCCTATTCGGTTCAACTCATCTCTGAGTGCAAGCATTCGCGGAGCAGACGAATATCGCACTCTCATCGGAAACCATAGCGTTTTGTTCTTGTCTATCATAAATCAGAAATTCGAGTTGGTGTAGATGTGGGTTCTGTTAGTCAGAATAGTGAGGTGTTGCGAAGGTCAAAAAAAGGAAGCATCAGGTAATGCTTCCTTTTTATCTCTTCTCTGAAAAGATTAAGCGTTAACTCTCTTTTCCTGAATGCGGGCCTTCTTACCAGTAAGGTTACGCAAGTAGTACAACTTAGCGCGACGAACTTTACCCACCTTGTTTACAGTGATGCTATCGATGTTTGGTGACTCGATAGGGAAGATACGCTCAACACCTACAGTACCTGACATCTTGCGTACAGTGAAACGCTTCTTGTCACCGTGTCCGCAGATTTTGATAACAACACCGCGGTACAACTGGATACGCTCCTTGTTACCCTCGATAATCTTGTAAGCTACTGTGATTGTGTCACCGCTCTTGAATGAAGGGTGTTGCTTGCCAGTTGCGAATGCTTCTTCTGCAATCTTAATTAAATCCATTTGTTTTTGAAATTTTAATTGTTAATTGTGCCGTCACCAGCATAACAGGTTACTCTTCCCTGCCAGCGACTGATGCGAAAGCGGTTGCAAAAATACGACTTTTTTTTGAGTTACACAAATTGTTATTCAAAATAAAGCGTAAGCACCACCATTTTTGAACTTATCTTGTCTACCGCGTCGGTATATTTCAGTAATGTTTTGTCGTTCAGGTCTTTTCTGTCTTTGTCTATTACGTTGCTCAGTCCGAAGCAGAATTTCAGTTCGGGAATGAGTTTGAAATAGGGCAGATAGAAGTCGCAGCCCAAGCCAACCTCAATCATGCAGTCGCCCTTTTTGGTTTTTAATGCCTGATTATTCTTGCTTGTGAGGTCGAAAATCGGAGCCACTCCTGCCATGACGTAAGGGCGATAGTTGTTGAATCGCTCTGCGCTGTATTTCAGGTCGACAGGGCAGGTTATGTAGGTCGATTTCAGGTCTTGCATGTACTTCTGCCGCGATGTCTCTTCGACGAAGGTGATGTTCTTCTCGCCAAAGTGCATCGTTGGTATTATGCGCAGCGCCAAGTGCTTTGTAAGATACAGTTCGGCAAGCACTCCGACTTCGAATCCCGGATTGTATTCGGAAACCTCGGCATACCAACATTCGCCGTCTTCGGTTATGCGGGCATTGTTTGTAAATTCGAGGTCCTGCTCCTGTATTCCTATCAGAAATCCGTAGTGCAGTCGCCGCTGGTCGATGTACGGTCTGTTCTGCACACGCCGCTGCTGTGCGTGCAGGGCAGGGCAGAAGCCGAAAATCAGCAGAAAATATATAAGAATCAGACGTGTCATTGTTTATATTAACGCAATAAGTTTAAAAGAATTGCAAACTTATACAAAAAATAATTTTTAGCAAAAAAACTTTGTTGAAAGTATTGTAGGACTTAAAATAATGGTTATCTTTGCACAATGAACGGACGATATTTTGAGCCGTTCGTTTTAATGTACTAATAAATAAAATAACAAACGACTATGGCTTTTATTATTGGCGACGATTGTATCGCTTGCGGTACATGTATTGACGAGTGTCCATCAGGTGCAATTTCAGAGGGTGAAAAGTATGTAATCGACCCAGATCTTTGCACAGAGTGCGCTACTTGTGCTGATGTTTGTCCTTCTGAGGCAATCCACAAGTAATCGTTTTCTCTATTGACTTTTGTTTTTAGAAGATTTAGCGGGCTTCCCACAGGGTTGCCCGTTTTTTTGTTTTTTTGCAAGATGAAAAATGCAACCTCACGAAAAGGTTGCATTTTTTTTATGCCGTTAAAAATCGTCGAAATCGGTGTCGAGGTGGAAGTTGTAAACGCTCATGTTCAGATTGTATTCTTTAGGCGCGTTGTCATTCCATATTTTGTTGTCGTAGAGATAATAGCCGTTTCCTTCTCCGTTCCATCCGAGGTTGATGTAGAATAGAGTTCTGCCGTTCACTTTCTTATAGCCGTCAAGAAGCATGCAATGTTCTGTCTGGCTTGGCTTATCCATTCCGAGCCTTTTCCAAATCCATCCGTTGCTCTTTGGATTGCCCGATAGGAAAGAGATGCCGCAAGGATTGTCTTTCATGTTCAATTCAACCTTCTCCCAATCGCTGTCGTGACCGTATGCTCCGCCAAGATTATAGTTCAGGAACTTTATGGCAACTTTGGTGCTGGTGCTTGCTGTTCCGTTCTTGTCGTACGATATGCCGATATTTTCAGCTATTCTTTTTACGATATTCGAAATATCCTCTGTTTCGTCTTGATTTGAAAAGGTGTTGCGCGTTCTTAATGCGCCCCATGATGTTTTCAGACGGTATCCCTTGAAAATATGAAAGTCTTCACATAATACTGTAAGTGCTTGTGCTGTAGCAATAGTCGTACTGCCTGCAAGAGCCTTTCCTTCTGAACTGTTTTCGCCATTTGAGGCTGGAGATTTCAGGTTGAAAGGATTGCCCTCTCCCCATGCAACTTTGCATTTTGAAGGTTGAGTATTCTCAGAATCTTCCGAGGTTCTTGTTGAATTTGCAGTCCAGTTAGGATTGACTTCGCTATTGCTGCTAATACTGTTGATTATTGATGCTGCAGAAACTCCAAGCATGTATCTGAACGATTCTGGAACTTCATTCTGGTTTAGCAGTTTGCCATTGCCGAATTTGAGTTCAAGGTTGTTGATGTGTGCGTAGACTGGTTCTGCACGCTTGTCGCCGGCAACTATTACGGTCGAGTTGTCTGACAACTTGACAAAGTATAGCAGATTCTGTGGAGTATTTGTGCTTCCTCCTCTTGTTGTATGCTCGTGGTTTAAGATTGAGTCTATGCTGACTATTTGTAAACCGTCTTTTGATGTCTTGGCAGTAAGGTCGTTTACAACCATCTCGATGTCTTTCTTGTCGACATTGAACTTGTTGCTTGCTGTGGTTGTCTTTTCTTCTTCGTTACATGAGAAGAGAAAAACTAATGAGATTAGTAGAATAATGATTTTTTTCATAAGAATTTAACATCCTTTCTTTTGATGTTTAGATAGCCTTCTAAAAGCTTCAGGCATTGCTACTTGTTTATTTTGCTGTCAAGTACAGTAGTTTTAAATCGATTTATTTGTTGCAAAGATATAGAAAAAGTAGGATAATGACGAATATTTCTTGTCGTTTTCAATTAGATAAAGATTCTTTTTGATTTAAATCAGTAACAAAAAATCTTGCCCGCCCAGTTAAGGACGGACAAGATTCCGTTGGTTTATTATATAAGTCTGTGAAATAGGTCTTATTTCAGTTTAGCGCAAGCCTCCTTGATGCGCTTCATAGCTTCGGTGATGTTCTCGTCGCTTGTAGCGTAGCTCATGCGGAAGCACTTTGGACTTCCGAAGGCATCGCCGCCTACTGTTGCAACGTGTGCCTCGTTAAGCAGGTACATTGCAAAGTCGGTTGAGTTGTTGATGGTTGTGCCATTGTACGACTTTCCGAAGTAAGAGTCGATTTTTGGGAAGAGGTAGAAAGCACCAGTAGGGTGATTTACGCCGAATCCCGGAATCTCCTTTGCTAACTTCTCGATAAGGTCGCGACGACGCTCGAATGCCTTGCGCATAGTCTCGCGTGGCTCCTGCGAACCTGTGTATGCAGCCTCGGCAGCCTTCTGCGATACTGAGCACGGACCGCTTGTGTACTGACCCTGAAGTTTGTTGCAGCCCTTTACAATCCACTCTGGAGCGGCGATGAAACCTATACGCCAGCCAGTCATTGCGTATGCCTTTGACACACCGTTGATGATTACCGTACGCTCCTTCATGCCATCTACCGATGCCATGCTTGCGTGCTTGATGCCGGTATAGTTAAGATGCTCGTAAATCTCGTCGGCAATAACGATTACGCGCTCGTGCTTCTTCAGTACATCTGCAAGAGCCTCGAGTTCCTCCTTAGTGTAAACCGAACCTGTTGGGTTTGATGGAGAGCAGAGGATGAGTGCGCGTGTCTTTGGAGTGATGGCTGCCTCGAGTTGCTCTGGAGTAATCTTGAAGTTCTGCTCGAAAGTAGCCTCTACGATTACAGGCTCGCCATCTGCCAACTTGACCATCTGTGGGTAACTAACCCAATATGGAGCAGGTATGATTACCTCGTCGCCCTCGTTTACGAGTGCCATAATGGTGTTGCACACGCTCTGCTTGGCGCCATTTGAACAAAGAATCTGCGCTGGAGTGTAGTCGAGGTTGTTCTCGTTCTTCAGCTTGGCTACGATGGCGTTGCGAAGTGCTGGATAGCCCGGAACCGGAGAATATCTTGAGTAATTCTCGTCGATTGCCTTCTTTGCTGCCTCCTTGATGTAGTCGGGAGTGTCGAAGTCTGGCTCACCTACACTTAGGTTAATAACGTCAATTCCCTGTGCCTTTAGCTCGCTACTCTTCTGCGACATTGCAAGGGTAGCCGAAGGCGAAAGTCTGTTCAGACGGTCGGATAGTTGGTTCATTATTCTATAAGTTATCTATTGTTGTTTAAACTGGTGTGCAAAGGTACGAACTTTTCTTTATTCTTCAAAAAATATTAACGAAAAATAGCAAATGCGGTTTACAAAATGACTTGTAAACCGCATTTTTAACAGATTTTTTCTATTTCTTGATGATTAGTCTCTGCGAGAGCCCAAAAGTCTGAGCAGATACAAGAACAAGTTAACGAAATCAAGGTACAGTTCGAGTGCGCCAATAAGTGCCAGTTTCTGTGTGTTTTCGTTAATCTCGTAGCCGTTCTCTGCAATAAGGTTCTTCATCTTCTGAGCATCGTAGGCTGTGAGGGCTGTGAATACGAGTACGCCGATAATTGCGATGATGAAGCTGAAGCCTTCGCTTCTCATGAAAATGTTAACGACGCCAGCGATGATGAGACCGATAAGAGCCATGAGCGCAAAGCGACCGATGAAGCTGAGGTCTTTCTTCAGGAATGAGCCGACTACTGCCATCGCGCCGAATGTTCCGGCTGTGATGAAGAATGTTGAGACGATTGAACCAATCTTAAATATCAAGAAGATAAGACTCAATGTAACTCCATTGACTATCGAATATACAGCGAAGAGTAATCCTGCCGTAGCAAACGACATTCTGAAGATTCGTGATGAGAGGTAATACACAAGTCCCAATTCTGCGAAGATGAGTCCGTAGTATATTATTGGACTTGTGACGAGTGCAGATATCATAGAGTATGTGTTTGCAACAGCAAAGGCTGTGAAGCCTGTTATTACAAGTGCGATAGCCATCCATACGTACATGTTGCGCATTAGAGTTGCAACTGCGTTCTCTGAGTATATAACGCGGTTGTTTGATTCTGTGGTGTAACCAGCCTTAGACTGGAGCTGGTCAAAATTAGGATAATTTGCCATAGTTGTTTGTTTTTTTTGGTTTTAAACTTATTTGTTGAAGTGAAGGGTGTGACCCATTCGCTCCATTTTTGTTTTCAAATATCTCTCGTTAAAGCGGTTAGGCTTTATCTCGATTGGCACGTTCTCGACAATCTGCAAGCCGTAAGCCTCGAGGCCTACACGTTTTACAGGATTGTTTGTCAAGAGCTTAATCTTCTTAACGCCAAGCTGGCGGAGGATTTCAGCTCCGACGCCATAGTCGCGCTCGTCGGGCTGGAAGCCAAGGTGTGTGTTGGCATCTACGGTGTCCAAGCCTTCTTCCTGCAGTTTGTAGGCTCTTATTTTGTTGAACAGACCGATGCCGCGACCTTCCTGATTCATATAAAGAACCACGCCCTTTCCTGCCTTTTCAATCTCCTGCATGGCTGTGTGCAGTTGTGCTCCACAGTCGCATCGCTGGCTTCCGAAGATGTCGCCCGTAACGCACGATGAATGTACGCGAACCAGAATAGGCTCGTCTTCCTCCCAAGTGCCCTTTACCAAGGCTGAGTGCTCAAGGCCGTTGCTCAACTGGCGGAATACTGTCATTCTGAAGTTTCCGTATTCGGTTGGCATATTCACCTCCGGACCTTTCTCTACCGTGCTTTCCTGCTTCAGACGGTAGGCTATGAGGTCGCGTATGGTTATAATCTTGATGTCGAACTTATTTGCCACTTCCTGAAGTTGTGGCATTCGTGCCATCGTTCCGTCCTCGTTAAGAATCTCTATGAGGGCGGCAGCCGGCTGAAGTCCTGCAAGGCGAGCCAAGTCTACTCCAGCCTCGGTGTGTCCGGCGCGACGGATAACGCCCTTGTCCTGAGCGTAGAGCGGGTTGATGTGTCCCGGACGACCGAATGTCTGAGGGGTTGAGTTTGGGTCGGCAAGAGCCTTTATTGTCTCGGCGCGGTCGTGTGCCGAAACTCCTGTGGTGCATCCGTCCAACTTGTCGACGGTAATGGTGAACGGCGTGCCGAGCATGGATGTGTTGTCCTCAACCTGATGGCCAAGGTCGAGTTCCTTGGCTCTCGAGATGGTGATAGGGCAGCATAGCACGCCTCGTCCGTTCTGTAGCATGAAGTTCACCTTCTCGGGTGTAATCATCTCGGCTGCGGTGATGAAGTCGCCCTCGTTCTCTCGGTCTTCGTCATCTACCACGATTACGAACTTTCCTTCCTTGAAGTCGGCTATTGCCTCTTCGATTGTATTTAATTTAAATTCGCTCATACGTTATGTTTAGTCAATCAGTTTTTTGTCGCGCAGAACCCCAATGCGTACGCAGATGTCATTGTTGTTCTTTACAATTTTCTTCATATCTCTGTATAGCCTGCGACGAAAACGCCAGATGCGCAGGTAAAGTATAATTCCAAGTGGCAGGCACAGTCCCGACAGCAGATTCTTCCATCGCTTGCCGAACGGACTTGTATGCGCGCTCACGGCAAGTATCGGATATTCGTTTATCATGCCTATGAGCACCGTGTCTTTTGTGTTGCCCAGTTCTTCGAGCAGAGCCTCCATGCGTTCGCTTATCTCCTCTACCGCCACGTCGGGACGGTTGCGCAGGAATATCCTGAGAGGGTTAGGCGGAACGATGAGCCTGTGCTTGCTCGAGTATGCCTCGCACTCCTCGGTGAGAGCGTTGAGCCGTTCGGGCAGAGTGTCGTAGTTTGGCGGATAGATGATGACTTCCTTTCGTGCAACGTGTCTTGAGAGTCTGAGTCCCAGCAGTTTGCGGAAGAAGTTGGCATAAGCATCTTTGTTGAACACCGCCGAGTCGTTGTTTGCCTTGTACGTAAGGAACAGTCCCATCGGCGCAAGGATGAATGTGCTTATCCACATTCCCAGTACCACCGGAATCTCGCCGTCGCGCGCCATCTTGTAGCCCGAGTTGTCGATGATGTAGTAGAAGATGAATATTATCACCGACACGATTACCGGCATTCCCAGTCCGCCCTTGCGGATGATGGCTCCCAGAGGTGCTCCGATGAAGAAGAACACGACGCAGGCAAGCGCGAGCGAAATCTTTCGGTGCCACTCCGTCTTGTGCTTTCTAATCTGGAAGTCGCCCTCTTCCATTATGGCTTTCTTGAACTCGAAGTCGGTCTTCTGCATCCTCACGCGGTTGTAAACCGAGCGTATGGCGGCAACCTGCGCCTCTTTTGTAAGGTGGCTGAACGCCGTGTCGATGTTGGCGTTGCCGTCAATCTCCTTGGCATATTTGTCGGCTTTCGCCTGTTCCTTCTTCGATATTGTCTGGAAGATAGAAATCTTCACTTCTTTATAGTTCCTTATTCCCACGCTGTCGTAGTGAAGCGTCATGGAGTCGATGCTCTGGTCGAGTTGTGCCATGTTCTTTATGGCAGAGCGTCCGCTGAGGTCGGCATCGGTCATGTTGAATCCCGAGTTGAAGTCGATGATTGTATGCTTCTCGCAGAACGTCTCGCGACGGTATGGCACGTTAGCCCTCATCTGTCCGAACTGGTCGCCTCTCAGGTTCTCGAACTGCTCGCCGCTGTACAGGTGCAGCAGCAGATGCTGCTGGTCGCTGCTCATCTCGAGCTTTCCCGAGTCGGCAAGTATGATGTGGGCATTCTCAAAGCCGTCGGCTACATTATATATAATCACTCCGTGAAGGATACCCGTCTCCTTGTCCTTCTTCTCAACGTACAGGTTGTAGCCGCTAATCTCGTTGTAGAAAACCTTCTCGGGTATGTCGAGCTCGGGCGATGTCTGCTTCATCGAGATGATAAGTTGAAAGAGCGACAACTGCGCCTTCGGACCCACCACATTCTGAAAGTAGAACGATGCGCCGCCCAGCAGGCATACAAATACTACGAGTGGGCGAATGGTCTTGAACAGCGATATTCCTGCTGCCTTTATTGCCAGCAACTCGAACTGTTCGCCGAGGTTTCCGAATGATATGAGTGATGCAAGTAGTATTGCCAGTGGAAGTGACATTGGCACCAGCGTAAGAGCCGAGTAGAAGAAGAATTGTGCCAAAACTGATATTTCGAGTCCCTTGCCTATGAGTTCATCAACATATCTCCACAGAAACTGCATCATGAAAATGAACAGGCAGATGAAGAATGTGCCGCAGAACAGCGTGATGAACTTCTTTAATATAAATATGTCTAATTTTTTTAATAACTGCATCTATACAGTATGTGATGTGTGAATCGTTGCAAAATTACTATAAAAAGCATAATGTATATATGTTTTTCGGATTATTTTTACTTTTTTATGCAAAAATCTTCACTAAAAATTTGCAGGTTCGGAAAATTGTCGTATCTTTGCACCGCATTTCAGCAATGAGATGATTTGGCGGGATAGCTCAGCTGGTTAGAGCGCATGATTCATAATCATGAGGTCCCCGGTTCAATCCCGGGTCCCGCTACAAAGCCAAGAGGTTGTACTTTCGAGTACGACCTTTTTTGTTTATATGCCGCCAAAGCGGATTCTTTTTGATTTATTTACGCCCTAATTCTGATTTTTGCAACGCCGAAAGTTCTGAGGCTGAAAGATTTATTTTAACTTTGTGCTGATGTTCCGGTTTTCAGGAACATACGAAAAACTATAACGCTTATTATGAATATTTCAAGACTTGTTATTGCTATGCTGTTTGTGGTGGCAGGCAGCACGGCCGTGGCGCAGAAGAATGTCGTCTCGGCAAAAGAGGCTCCGTTCCCGATGAACGACATCGAGTTGTTCCAGTTTCCAAAGAAAGATTTTCCCATAACGCGCTACGGCGCAAAGAAAGGCGATGCCAAGGCAAACACTCAGGCTTTCCGCAAGGCGATGGAGGCTTGCAGCAAGGCTGGCGGCGGAAGGGTAGTTGTGCCTGCCGGTTCGTGGGTTACAGGTCCTATACATTTCAAGAGCAACGTTAATCTCTATCTCTCCGAAGGGGCTGAGGTTAACTTTACCGACAATCCCGACGACTATCTGCCTGCCGTGATGACATCGTGGGAGGGCTTTGAGTGCTACAACTATTCGCCGCTCGTCTATGCCTTCGAGTGCAAGAACATAGCCATAACCGGAAGCGGAACGCTCCGCCCTAAGATGGACTTGTGGAAGGTGTGGTTTGCCCGTCCAAAGGCGCACATGAACGCCCTCAGACAACTTTATTCTATGGCAAGTACCGATGTTCCGGTAAAATATCGCCAGATGGCAGAGGGCGAGAACCATCTGCGTCCGCATCTCATTCATCTTAACAGATGCGAGAACGTGCAACTCGACGGATTCAAGATTCGCGAGAGCCCGTTCTGGACAATTCATCTGTATATGTGCAAGAACGGAAGGGTGAGCAACCTCGATGTATATGCACACGGGCACAACAACGACGGCGTGGACTTGGAGATGTCGCAGAACTTTGTGATTGAGGACTGCGTGTTCGACCAAGGCGACGATGCCGTGGTGATAAAGGCTGGACGCAATCAGGATGCATGGCGACTGGCTACTCCTACGCAGAATATCGTAATAAGAAACTGCGTGATAAAGAAGGGACATTGTCTTCTGGGCATCGGAAGCGAGATTTCGGGCGGAATAAGAAACGTGTATATGCACGACTGCGAGTCGCCCGACGAGGTTATTCGCCTCTTCTACATGAAGACGAATATCCGCCGCGGCGGATTCCTCGAAAACATTAGCATGGAGAACGTGAAGGCAAACCGTATGCGCCGCGCTTTCGAGATTGATACCGACGTGCTGTACCAATGGAAGGATATTGTGCCTACATACGAGGAACGTCCTACACGTATCTGTAACATCTCGATGAGGAATATTGAGTGCGAGCAGGCAAATGCCATCTACGACATAAAGGGCTCGGCTCTTCTGCCTATCGATACCGTAAGGCTCGAGAACATCCATGTAAAGGAGGTGAACGAGTTTATAAACAATCAGACAAACGTAAGGAATCTTTCGACAGACAACATAACTTACGACAAGTTTGTGAAGAAAGAAATAAAGCCGCTGGGATGGTAGCGTAATGGCATAATTTTGCTAATTTTGCAGCCGTTATGACTATTTTTATCATTCTTTTCTGCGTGCTCTCGCCGCTGTTTATCTTGTGGCTTACTTACAAAAGCAGCCTGCTGAACAAGGTGGGAAGCATTATTGTGGCATACATTATTGCGTGTACTCTGGGCTTGCTCGGCGTCTTTCCCGATACCGACGAGGTTCATGGCGTGCAGACAACCATTGCGTCGGCAACCGTGCCTTTTGCCATTCCGCTTATGTTGTTTTCGGCCGACATAAAGTCGTGGGCTAAACTTGCCCCTGACTTTATAAAGTCGCTAATCTTCGGCATATTGGGCTGTGCCATAGCCATTGTCGTGGGCTTTGTGCTGTACGGACAGTTGGACAGGGTGATGTTTGCCAACATCGGCGGAATGCTTACGGGGCTTTATACTGGCGGAAACGCCAATCTGGCATCTCTAAAGGTGGCTCTTGGCGTTGACGAATCGGTCTTCGTTCTCGTTTCGGCTTATAGCGTGGTGCTGAGTGCCGTTTATCTGTTTTTCGTCATCATCTTCGGGAAGAAGGTTCTCGGACTCTTCATGCCCGATTTTAAGAACGACAAGGATGCTGAGGATGCCGAACTTGGCAAACTTAGCGTAGAGAATCACGAAAACGAACTGTTCCTTGGCTTGTTCCGCCGCGACAATCTGCGCGACTTGGGTTTGTCGCTTCTGCTTTCTGCCGGCATAATAATTGTGGGCGCAGGCGTGGCTTTTCTATTCCCGAAGGATATGTTCCAGTCTGTCTTTATCCTTGGCATAAGCCTTTTGTCGGTTCTTGCCTCGATGAACAAGAGAATCCGCTCGCTAAAGCGCACGTTCGAGGCTGGCACGTTCTTTATTCTGATATTCAGCGTGGCTGTGGCATCGCAGGTAAGCCTTGGAACGCTAAAGAACATAAACCCCGATATTTTCATGTTCACCACGGTGGCAACCATCGGCGCGCTCTTCTTCCATGTGCTGCTGAGTGCCATTTTCAGGGTCGATACCGATACAACGCTCACCACGAGCATCTCGCTTATATGCAGTCCGCCGTTTGCTCCTGTTATGGGCGGTGCACTTCACAACAAGGCTGTTATTGGTCCGGGAATTGCCGTGGGGCTGTTTGGCTATGCAGCCGGGACATACATAGGCTTTGGCTTAGCAAAAATGCTTCTGTTCGTCTTCTGACGAGCGGAAGCATTTTTTTTAGTTTTGTTCGGGATGCCTTCGGGATTCGTTCGGGTTTTTAGCCTTGCGGAATTGGTTGTTTGGCTGATTGTTTAAGCACCCCAAGTATTTCTTATTTCGCATCCTGATAGATGCTCAGAGTCTCTTCGTAATAGAATCTTTTGCCGTCGCTATGTGTTTGTGGCTCTGTTCCTTTCAGGCTTATGTCGGCCTTTCGGTTTTTGCCTGTTGTGTTGGGCTTTACCGTAATTTTGTAGTACTGGAAAATCTCGTCGTGAACCACCTTCTCGCACTTGAACCATTCGCCCTCTACTATGTCTTTAGTCTCGTTGGTGCTGTATGTTGTCTTTTTCACGTCGCTGCCGTGCCAGTCGTAGTCGGTGGCATCGATGATGACAGCTCCGTTGTAGTTGCTTATTCTAACCGAGTCTGTTCCGCCGTGAATGTTGAAGTTAACGCCATTGGCATCGACCAGTCTGCCGTAGTAATAGTCCTCATTACAGTCGCAGAAGATGTTTGAAAACAGAGTGATGAAAATGATGATGGTAGGTAATATTTTTTTCATACGAATATACTTTTTGAGGTTTTTAGTAAGCAAATTTTATACCGATAGTATAGAAGCCTTGATGGCCGAATCCTAACTCTGAGAACACGCGAATGTGCTCGCCGCCAGCCTCTAAGCAGAATGGCGAAATCTGATAAGCGAAACACATATCGTTCTTCTTGCCGCAGTTGAAGTCGAGGTCGTCGTGCGGATTAAGGTCTTTCTCTCTTATGCGCGAGAAACCCACGCCGCCGGCAACTCTGGCATAGACGGCAAAGTGGTTAAGGCTTACGATGTAGAATCTTGCCGTTGGCATAACGTAGTAGAGGTTGCGTTCTGAATCCTCGGCAACGGCATCGTTAAAGTAGTATTCGTTGTGTAACGTTCTTTCTTCGTAAAACTGTTCCAGTCCGGCTTGCACGCCGATGCCTAATCTGTTGTTAAGGTTGTAGAGGTAGGTGAGATTGTAACTCTGTCCAGCGAGGTCTTTGTTGCTGTAAGACCATCCGTTATTGATGCTGCTTTTTGTCGGACACGAGTCGAAGTGATTGTCATGCGGAAAAATGCCGAGTCCGAAATCGAGGCAAAGTTCGTTCTTTGGTGCTTTGCGCGCCTTGAAGAATTGTGCATGGGCTGTCTGGGCGCAAAAGAATGCGGCGACTGCCATTGCCAGAATGAATTTTGTTTTCATTTTTTATGTGTCTAAGATAATTTACGGCTTTTGAGCCTTTCTGATTAGTTTGCGATTGAATGTTGTGTTTTCTGCGTTTAAATGGTTTGCATAAGTCTGATAACCATCACTTTTGCAAAGTACGGGATAATTTCTGATATCTGCAAATATTTTACAAAAAAACAGATATATGAAAAACTATGGCTTTGAAACTTCGAAAAGAATAATCATGCTAATAAACGTACTGCTACAACAGAAAAAAAGAAATAACAAGCTTAGTATCCCATAAAAAAGTTTCTTTGGATATTTTACTTCTGTAAATCCGCCAATGGCAGTATTTGCTAATTTATTAAGTTTTTTTCTATAAACATACCCCAATATCCAACCCATTATAAGGAAGAATGCACAAATATAAGGGGTAAGAGGGCAGTATAAGTAGTGAATAATGCAAATAAAGTCTGTTGATACTCCTTCCTTTTTCAGTATGAAGCATGTTAATGCCAATACTAAATTTATAAGTGAGTAGAGTAGTAAGGAGGTCATCATTTCTATGTAATCACCTATTTTGTATACCCAACCAGATAATAGAAATCTATACAAGCCAATGTAATATCTTTCAAACAAGTTCATAATCCAAAGATTTAATATTTCTTTAAGTATTTAATCCACTCTTTTTCAGACTCGAAGCCATATTTGCTCCATCCAAAGCCGAAGAAGTAAGTAAACTTTTCGCCAGCACCAATACGGCTGAAGGCAAGCAGATGCCCCACCGCCTGACCTTTAGGCTTTTCGAACATCTGTTTTTCAATCTTTTCGGGCGTTTTCTCGAATTTTACACCTATATATATGATGCCGTTGCCTGCTTGCGGACTTTGCGAAGGCTCGTTGTAACTCATAAAACGCTTCTTCTCGTCGGCAAAAAACTCCGTGCTTGGGTTGTGCATCACAATTCCAGTAACAATGGTGGCATCGTGTGTAAGACCCTCGTACCAAACCGTACATTTGCACAACTGCGAGCCCTTCCTCAGTTCGAGGATGCGATGTTCCGTAACATTCTTGTCGCCCCCGATGCTGAACGGCGTGAACACAAGGTGAGCCTTGAACACATAAGGGCCGTTCTGCAATATCTCGACCGTTTTGTAGCAATACGGATAGACTATTCTGTCGCCGTCGAGGAGCGCGCTCGTTCCTGCGCCAAGCGTTGGCCCTACGGCATAGAAATCAGCACCTTCGCCGTGGTCTATGTGATAGGTTATTGAGTCTTGCAGGGCGTTTGCCTCTTGCTTCATGCCACGCTTCTTCAACTCTCCAATCCTCTTCCAGAAGACTGGGCTGAACTGGTTGGCATACCACTTGTTAAGGACAAGGTGAGGCACGCGCTTGGCAAAGATGTCGTAGCCGTATAGATTCTCGTTTTTCTCCTGACTCTCAGGACCGTACAGACGAAAGCCCACGCGGTCGTTCTCGAAAGAGAGGTCTTGTCCGTGTTCCGGGAAAACTCTGCCGTAAACCCAACTCTTCTGCGCATGGGCAAGCGAAACGGCAATAAGCATAAAAATGGATATGGTTGTGCGTAGTTTCATAACGGATGCGAAGATAATGAATAAAGTTAAAAAACGGAACGAAAAAGTAATCCGATTCTGAAAAAATATGTACTTTTACATCTGCGCAAATATTGTCCGCCGCCTTTCTTCTTCGAGAAAGATAATCTGCAAGACCGAAAAATGCTTATGCTCAGAGAATTACTCTTTCTGGCTTCGATGCTGTTTACCGACATCAGCAAGGTGCGCCGCCTGAGGCTCAAGCCCATGACGCACTTCCCCTTCAGAGGCTATCTGCTGCTGATGTGGTGCGGCATAATCGTGTTCCGCCGCGAAAATCGCAGCCGTATAGTAGAGTTGATGCGTTCGGGCGAGTGGAGCGAACTTCTGAGGCACGAAACCGTTCATCTGGAGCAGGCGCGCCGTTGCGGGGGCTGGAAGCGGTTCTACCTTTCGTATCTGTGGCAATGGCTTAAATGCAAGCCGTGGAAAAAGCCGTATAAAAAGGCTTATTATGATAATCCGTACGAAAAAGAAGCGTACGGAAATTGACATTTGTCAATAAAAGTGTGCCGGTATGTCATTTTTTCTGTGATTTTGTATTCGGTGTGTACGAAAACGATTTAATTTTGCAGTCGAAAATTATTAAGTACGGTATAAAACAATTTGTTTATGAAGAAATTTATTTTGATGCTGATTGTTGCTTTGAGCTTCAATACGGTTGCAATGGCGGGTGAGAAATTGGAGAATAAGTACCAGATTGCTATGGATATGAGCCAGCTTAACGCATATCTTGGCTTGTCTGTAACGCAGTACTCAAAGGTTGAGAGCGTAAACAAATTCTTTGCCAATCAGTTGGCTAATCTTGCAAAGTCAACAGCAGCAAACAAAGAGGAGAGCATCCGCGTGGCAATAATGAACAACTGCCGCATGATGAAGCCACTCCTTGAGGAGGCACAGTACGCTAAGTACACAAAGATGCTTCTGATGATGGCAAAGAACGCAGGCATCGAAAACATCGAAATTCAGTAAGTAAAAAATATCTTTCCCCTGAAGCAGGCCGAAATTTTATGTGAATAAGATTTCGACCTGCATTTTTTTTATACATTATTATTGTAATTGCTTGATTTTTGCTAATTTTGCGCAAAAATCAATTTTATTCGAATAAAATGGCAGAAATTAAGAAGATAAAGACTGCGTTGGTGTCAGTTTTTCATAAAGATGGCTTAGAGGAACTTTTGGCTAAGCTGAACGAGGAAGGTGTGAAGTTTCTATCTACAGGAGGTACACAACAATTTATTGAGTCTTTGGGTTATCCATGCCAGAAGGTTGAGGAGGTTACAACATACCCATCAATCCTTGGCGGACGCGTAAAGACCCTTCATCCAAAGATTTTCGGAGGTATCCTTGGTCGCCGCGAACTTGAGAACGACCAGAAGGAGATGGTTCAGTACGAGATTCCTGAGATTGACTTGGTTATCGTTGACCTTTATCCTTTCGAGGAGACTGTTGCCAGCGGCGCAGACGAGCCAGCCATCATCGAGAAGATTGACATAGGCGGCATCTCTCTTATCCGTGCCGGAGCAAAGAACTTCAACGATGTTGTAATCGTGCCAAGCAAGAACGAGTACAAGCCTCTTCTCGACATCATTACAAAGAACGGTGCTCAGACAACAAAGGAGGAGCGCAGATGGTTCGCAACCCGTGCATTCGGCGTGTCTTCACACTACGACACAGCCATTCATGCTTATTTTGAGGGCAAGTAATTAACAAATAAATCTGGGGAAAAGTATAAATGGGATTTTTTTCGTTTGTCCAGGATATTGCGATGGACCTTGGTACTGCAAATACCATCATCATCTCTGATGGCAAGATTGCAGTAGACGAGCCATCGGTGGTGGCTCTTGACCGCCGCACCAACAACATGATTGCCGTTGGTGAGAAGGCCAAGATGATGTATGAAAAAACTAATGAGAATATACGCACGCTGCGTCCTTTGCGCGACGGCGTGATTGCCGACTTCGACGCTTGCGAGAAGATGATGCGCGGTCTGATAAAGATGGTTCACTCTGGCTCGCACCTGTTCTCACCTTCGCTCAGAATGGTTATCGGCGTGCCTTCGGGTTCTACCGAGGTTGAACTTCGTGCCGTGCGCGATTCTGCCGAACATGCTGGCGGACGCGACGTTTATCTGATATTCGAGCCAATGGCGGCAGCCATCGGTATCGGTCTCGACGTTGAGGCTCCAGAGGGCAACATGGTTGTTGATATAGGCGGTGGCTCTACCGAGATTGCCGTAATATCGCTTGGCGGAATTGTTTCTAATAACTCTATCCGCGTGGCAGGCGACGACCTTACAGCCGACATTCAGGAGTACATGAGCCGTCAGCACAACGTAAAGGTTAGTGAGCGTATGGCAGAGCGTATCAAGATTCATGTTGGCGCAGCCCTTACCGATTTGGGCGACGACGCTCCTGAAGACTACGTTGTTCACGGTCCTAACCGAATTACGGCGTTGCCAATGGAGGTGCCTGTATGCTATCAGGAAATTGCTCATTGCTTGGAGAAGAGCATCTCGAAGATTGAGACAGCCGTGCTTACTGCACTCGAGAATACTCCGCCTGAGTTGTATGCCGATATTGTTCACAACGGTATCTGGCTGAGCGGTGGCGGCGCGTTGCTGCGTGGCCTTGACAAGCGTCTCACCGAGAAGATTAACATTCCGTTCCACATTGCCGACGACCCATTGCACTCTGTTGCCAAGGGTACTGGCATTGCCCTGAAGAATGTTGACAGATTCTCGTTCTTGATGTAAGAGAGGATATTTTAGTTCGCTGCAAGTTTTTAATATTATAGGTGATTAGTGCGTTAAAATCGTGCTAATCACTTTCTTCTATGATATGAACCGACTTCTTGAATTTATTAAGAAATATAATTATTGGTTTCTGTTTGTCTTGCTCGAGATAATAGGAATCATAATGCTGTTCCGTTTCAACAATTATCAGGCAAGCGTGTATCTTACGTCGGCAAACGCCGTTTCGGGCAAACTGTACGATATGTCGAGCGCGGTTACATCGTATGCCGACGTAAAGGAGCAGAACCGCGAACTTACCCGACAGAACATTCTTCTGGAGCGTCAGGTGGCTCAACTGAGACTGAAGCTCGAGAAGATTAACGGCGACAAGGAGCACGTTGACAGCAAGGAGAAGGCGATGGCATCGCTCGACGGTTATACCTTGCTCGATGCTCAGGTGATTAACGCCACAACCAGCAAGGTGCGCAATTACCTGACCATAAACAAGGGCTACAAAGATGGCGTGAAACCCGAGATGGGTGTTGTTGGCGGCCGTGGCGTTATTGGCATCGTGTACCTCACATCGGCTCACTATTCGCTTGTCATCCCGTTGCTTAACGAGAAGTCGAACCTAAGTTGCCGCATCCGCGACCGCGGATATTTCGGTACGCTTTCGTGGAGCGGCGGAAACACTCAGACGGCATGGCTCAACGATATTCCGCGCCACGCCCGATTCAAGGTTGGCGACTATGTGGTTACCAGCGGTTTCTCTTCGGTCTTTCCCGAAGGAATGTATGTAGGTAAGATTGAGAAGGTTTACTACTCTGCCGACGGACTGTCGTACCAATGTCTGGTGCGCCTTGGCACCGACTTCGGAAAACTTCGCGATGTAAACGTATTGCTCAATCCGCATCTTATGGAGCATAAGGCAGTAGAGGATTCAGCACGAATTGCCGATTTAAAGGAGATAAATTGATATGATACTTCAGTTATTTAAACTTGTTGGAATTACCATAATATTGCTGCTCACGCAGTCGCTGGTGCTTAACCATATTCATTTTCTGGGATATGCAACACCCCTGATTTATGTGTATGCAGTACTGAAGGTGTCGCGTTTCACCCCAAGATGGCAGCAACTGCTGTTCGGCTTCTTCATTGGCTGGGCTGCCGACACGTTTACCGATACGATGGGCGTTTCGGCCATTGCTACAACGGCTCTGGCTATGTTCATGACACCTACCCTGAACCTTTTTGTCGATGCCGACAACAACGACGACTTCGTGCCGGGCACCGACACTATGGGCTGGAGCGCGTATGCCCGATTTTTGTTCATGGCGGTGCTCTTTCATCATATAATCTATTTTCTTGTCGAGGCGTTCTCGTTCAGCGATTGGAGCGGAATGCTTACAAGTTGCATGGCGAGCGTTGTGTTTACCTGTGCACTTATTTTGGCTATTGAGGCCGCATTTGCGAAAAGGAGATGAGAAGAGGCAGCAATTATAATCTGGAAAAAAGAAAGTTCGTGGTGATTGCGATGACATTGTTCATCGTGGTCGCATACATTATGCGCCTTTTCTTCCTTCAGATTATGAGCGACGAATACAAGCAGCATGCCGACAGCAACGCCTTTCAGAACAGGGTGCTGTACCCAACACGAGGAGCAATAAGCGACCGCAACGGTAACGTGCTGGTTTACAATCAGCCGGCATACGACGTTATGGTTGTGATGTCGGAGATTAAGAACCTTGATACACTCGACCTCTGCAACGCGCTGAATATCAGTAAGGAATTCTTTATCAGAAGAATGGCTACGATTAAAGACCGTAGCAAGAATCCGGGATATTCGCGATTCACTCAGCAGATATTCCTTAACCAACTCTCTGCCGAGGAGTTCTCGGCTTTCCACGAGAAGATGTTCCGCTTCAAGGGCTTCTACACCCAGAAGCGTTCAATCCGCGAATATGCCTACGGAATGGGCGCGCATGTGCTTGGCGACGTGGGTGAGGTTTCGGAGGCTAACATAGAGGAAGACCCTTACTATCAGGGCGGCGACTATATCGGAAAACTCGGCGTAGAGAAATATTACGAGAAGGAACTGCGTGGAACAAAGGGCGTGGAGATTCTTCTGCGCGACGCGCGAGGCAGAATAAAAGGCAGATACCAGAACGGACGGTACGACAAGCGTCCTGTTCCCGGACGAAACCTTACCCTCGGACTCGACAAGGACTTGCAGGCTCTTGGCGAGAGACTGATGGAAGGCAAGATTGGCAGCATCGTTGCCATCGAGCCGTCTACCGGCGAGGTGCTCTGCATGGTTTCCGCTCCGTATTACGACCCCCGAATAATGACCGGTCGCCAGCGCGGAAAGAACCACCGAATGTTGAGTGCCGACCCTCGCAAGCCGCTGCTCAACCGTGCCATCATGGGACAGTATCCTCCGGGCTCTACCTTCAAGACAACGCAGGCTCTAACGTTCCTGCAAGAAGGCATCATCACGCCCGAGACTTCATATTCGTGCAGCCACGGATTCTACTTCAAGGGCTTGCATGTGGGCTGCCACGGACACGCATCTCCGCTGCCGCTTCAGCCTGCTCTCGGAACATCGTGCAACGCTTACTTCTGCTGGGGACTCTATCACATGATAAACAACAAGCACAAGTACGGCCGCGTTCAGAATGCCATGACAACGTGGAAGGACTACATGGTTAGCATGGGCTTTGGCTATAAACTGGGCATAGACCTTGCCGGTGAGAAGCGCGGACTTATTCCTAACGCGCAGTTCTACGACAAGGCTTACAAGGGCTCGTGGAACGGCTTGACAATCATTAGTATTGCTATTGGGCAGGGCGAGGTTAACCTTACGCCGCTGCAAATATGCAATCTGTGCGCAACTATTGCAAACAGAGGATATTACATCACTCCTCATGTGGTTAAGAAGGTCGAAGGGCAGGACTTAGACCCTAAATATACCGAGAAGCATTACACTAAGGTGAACCGCAAGAACTACGAGGTTGTTGTAGGCGGTATGCGAAGAGCCGTTCTGGGTGGTACATGTACCGGCGCAAGAATTCCGGGCATTGACGTGTGCGGAAAGACTGGTACGGCGCAGAACCGCGGTCACGACCACTCTGTTTTCATGGGATTCGCTCCGATGAACAACCCAAAGATTGCCGTGGCTGTGTATGTTGAGAATGGTGGTTTCGGTGCCGATTATGGTGTGCCTATAGGCTCGCTTCTGATTGAAAAATATATAAACGGAAAATTGTCGCCTGCCAGCGAGGCAAAGGCTGCATTGTTCCAGAGTAAACGAATAAGTTATGGTGACAGGCAGAGATAGGGAGACAAGTCTATTCAAATCCATCGACTGGGTTTGCATCATCATTTATCTGCTTCTGCTTGCCGCAGGATGGATAAGCGTCTGCGGAGCAAGCTACGACTACGGTCAGACCGATTTCTTCAGTTTCGACAGCCGCTCGGGAAAGCAGCTGGTGTGGATTGGACTGGCGGTGGTCATCGGCTTTATAATAATGATGCTCGAGACGAAGATTTTCGAGATGCTCGCCCATGTAATATATGGTGCGATGCTGGTGCTGCTTGCCGTCACCATTGTAATTGCGCCCGATGTGAAAGGCTCACATTCGTGGCTCGTACTCGGTCCTGTAAGCATTCAGCCGGCAGAGTTTGCCAAGTTTGCCACGGCTCTGGCTGTGGCTAAATACATGAATACGTTTCAGAATCCCGAACTCGACTGGAAGACGCTGGCTCGCAGCGCATTGTTCGTCCTCACGCCGATGATGCTCATCGTGTTGCAGAACGAGACTGGTTCGGCTCTTGTCTACCTGTCGTTCTTTATAATGTTCTATCGCGAGGGAATGCCCGGCTCGCTGCTCTTCTGCGCGCTGTCGGCGGTGCTCTACTTTGTTGTGGGCGTGCGTTTCCGCGATGATATGATTTTCCCGGGATATTCTTCGGGCGGAGGCTCGGCTCTCACGTCGGGTGGCGAGTTTGCCGTTCTGTTTATGATTCAGCTCTTTGTCACCGCCATGGTGTTTGTGTACACAAAGGCGTTCAACGTGTTCAAGATTCTGGCTTGTGTTGGCGTTGGCGGAACGACGCTGGCGATACTGTTCTCGGTCTTTGCCATTCCGTATAACGTGGTGTGGGTGCAGCTCATTCTGCTGCTCGTATCAATCGGCGTGATGCTTTATTACGCCCTGCGCGACCGCATTGTTGAGTATTATTACATTGTGCTCTTTGCGTTAGGCTCGGCAGCCTTTTTCTATTCTTCCGACTATGTTCTGAACAACGTGATGCAGCCGCATCAGCAGGCGCGAATCCGTGTGGTTCTGGGTTTGGAAGAAGACTTGTCGGGAGCCGGATACAACGTTAATCAGGCTAAGATTGCCATCGGCTCGGGCGGACTCGCAGGCAAGGGCTTCCTGAATGGAACGCAGACTAAGTTGAAGTACGTTCCGGAGCAGGATACCGACTTTATCTTCTGCACCGTGGGCGAGGAGGAAGGATTCTGGGGCTGCTCGCTCGTGCTTGTGCTCTATGCCAGCCTGATTATCCGACTGGTTATAATGGCTGAGCGGCAGGTCGACCGCTTTGGGCGGGTTTACGGCTATTGTGTGCTGAGTATCTTCTTGTTTCACCTGTTCATAAACGTCGGAATGGTGCTCGGACTCACTCCCGTAATCGGAATCCCGCTGCCGTTCTTCAGTTACGGAGGGTCGTCGCTTTGGGGCTTCACCATTCTTTTGTTCGTATTCTTGAAGATTGACTCCGGCTGGAGTGCAAGTAAAAGATAGATTCTGACGGTATTTTTTTGCTTTCCTTGCAACAGGAAGGCAAAAAAATGCTATTTTTGCACCTGCATTATGAGGACACACCGATGGTGTCCGTATCATGTGCTTCTGAAACCGCACATGAATCCCGATGCTGCTTTTTTATTATCAGGATTCATGGCATATTCCACTTTTTTTGACGCAGGCGAGGCTGCCGAACGCATCTCGCATCTTGCAGCACGGCAGAAACCGTTTCTTTTTGTAGCAGATTTCGAATGTTCCGAGTTCATCATCGTCGAAGAACCGTTGTGTCAGACCGATGTCCTCTTCGACATTCCGTCGGCTTCGAACGTGAATAAAGACCTGTTTCAGACTGCTTGTAACAAAGGCTTTACGTTTCAACCCGAGCCGTTCGACAGATTCAAGCGTCGTTTCGACATTGTTGAGAAAGGACTCCATCGGGGCGACTCGTTTCTGACGAATCTCACCGTTAAAACGCCCGTTCAGACGGATTTGAGTCTGAAGGATATTTTCGTGATTACCGAAGCCCGATATTCTCTCTACGTTCCCAATCGCTTTGTATGTTTCTCGCCTGAGTGTTTCGTTACGATAAGCGCGGACGGCAGAATCTCAACCCATCCGATGAAGGGGACTATTGATGCCGACATTCCTAACGCCAACGACGTTATTCTTGCCGATAAGAAGGAGAGTGCTGAACACGCAACGGTTGTTGATCTGCTGCGGAACGACCTGAGCATGTTTGCCGAGAAAGTGCGTGTTGAACGCTATAGGTATGCAACCGAACTGCAAACCGACCGTGCACACATCTTGCAGATTAGCAGCGAAATAACTGGTCGGCTACCGTCGGATTGGCGGCAGAATCTCGGACAGATAATAACCTCGATGCTTCCGGCAGGGAGCGTGTCGGGCGCGCCAAAGCCCAGTACTGTTCGGCTTATAAAAGAAGCCGAGGAAGAGCCTCGTGGATTTTATTCTGGTGTGTTCGGCTATTTCGACGGCTTTTCGCTCGATAGTGGCGTGATAATAAGATATATAGAACAGGACGACAACGGACGCAAATTCTATCGTAGCGGCGGTGGAATAACGGCTATGAGCAATGCCCGAAACGAATACGACGAGGTGATTGAGAAAATCTATCTTCCAATCAGAAAGCCGACTTTCTCGGAGGTTATCTGCATCAACAACGGCAAGCCGCAACATCTGCCTTATCATCTTAAACGAATGGAAAGGACTGTGCGCGACATATATAATAAACCGCTGCCCGAACTGCATCTTGAAATTCCCGACGAGGCGCGGAAAGGGCGGTTTAAATGTCGCATAGAGTATGACGACGCTATTCGTTCGATGGCTTTTTCATCATACAAACAGAAGGTGCGAAAGAGTGTTGCCCTTGTCTGCGACGATGCCATCTGCTACAAGTACAAGAGTACCGACCGCCGTCAGTTGGCGCGCCTTGTGCAGCAAGCCAAGACCGACGATGTTATCATCGTCCGCAACGGAATGATTACTGATGCCAGCTATTGCAACCTTGTCTTCGAGGACTTCGACGGAAATCTTTTCACTCCGTCGGATGCGCTGCTGCATGGTACTTGCCGTCAGCGACTTATCGACGATGGGGTGGTTGAAGAACGTCACATCCGTGCCGATGAACTACGCCGTTACAAAACGGTATATTTCATCAATGCCATGATGGATATTTGTGATGCGCAGCGCATGGCAGTAGGGCAGATTGTCGGTTGTTAGATTCGTCATAACCTACATACCATAAAAAACAACTGGCGGAAAGATGAGGCTGTGTGCCTTTTTCTTTCCGCCCGATTGGTTTATTTTGCAAGGCTATGCCTTGATGGCATTACCAAATGCTTTTTTGTTATTATTGCTGTCCGGTAAAACATTTTTAGAGTGAAAAAAAATAAGGTCGTATTCCTCGCATGGAATCCGACCCTTTTTGTTATCTTTGTTTTAACCACAAAACAGCAATAACATGGGCAAAGATAGCAATTTTACCGGACAGCCGGTATATAGTCAGATATTAAATCTGCTTGACCGTGAAAGAATCATGCAGATTAGCCGTGAAACAGAAGGCAGCGAATCATATGTGAAGCGTTTTGACGGATACCAGCATCTGGTCGTTATGCTGTTTGGCATATTGAATCACTTTGATTCCCTGCGCGAACTGGAGATAGGCATGAAAGCGGAGGCGCACAAACTGCATCA